>CAZPEJ010000244.1:0-7438 GCA_964585465.1 uncultured Ardenticatenaceae bacterium | reverse complement strand
GTTTCAGGTTTCAGGTTAAAAGAATCCGTGTTCATCCCTTCCATCCGTGTCATCTGTGGTTAAATCCCTCTCTAAGTTTCAGGTTCGCTCTTCGCTCCTCGCCCCTCCCCCCTCGCCCTCCCCCACCACAACCACACCCCCATGCCCACATCCAGCAGATGCTCAAAAATACCAAACTGCCGCCCGCCGTGCGCCGGGTCCCAGTAGCTAACCGGGGCAGTAAAACGGGTGTGCCAATCGAAGGGGAAAAAGAGAACCGGGCCATCATTGACATGAGTGAGGATGTCTATGAAAGAGTGCAACCCACACCCCAGAGCAAACCACCACAACCATTTGCCCCACCACAGCCCCCGCCGCATGGCCCACCAGCCCACCAGAGCAAACAGGGCGATCATAATCGGCCCGTGCAACAGATTGTGCGAGGCGATCCACCAGGGGTTATTGAAGTACATAAAGTCGAAGGTGGGGCTGCACCGGGTTTTGTCGGGCAGGTCTGGGCAAATCCACCGCCGATGCACCACATAGGCAATACTGATCAGCACTAGAGGCAGATCGGGCAGCACCGAGCCTAACAAGAAGGCGTTGCCAGGGTCGTTACTGGTCTTTTGTTTGATTTTGCGCCGCAAAACGGCCGTTAATAACAAATGGGAATAGGTTTGCATAATGAAGGAGGAATTACGAATTACGAAGGGCAAGGGATAACTTTTGCCGGAACTGCCGCCGATGTTGCCAGGCCAGCATGGGAGCAGCGTATTTTACCTTCTCCTCCAGGCCAAACCGCAGCACATCCAGCAGCGACAAATTGCCAAAAAAGTGTTGCCGATACCCCCCCTGCCCCATAAACCCCTTGTTCCGCCGCAGCAGGCTGAGGCGAATCTTGTTGCGCGGCAAGAAGGTTTTGCCCTTCAGCAGTTCGCGGAACGGGTCGGGCATCCATTCCACCTGGGCATAAATGGCTTTGATGGCCGCAACAGCCTGATCAACGGCCGTTTCATCCCGCACATCCACCGCCTCCATCACTTCATCCACCCGATTGGCAACGATGTCAAACTCCGCATAACCACCCCCCACCAGCTTCAAACCAAACAAATGTTGATAATACACCTGGCGGTCGCCCCGCGCCTGGGCGCGAATCATGTTCAACCTCAAATACTCCGTGTACGCCCCCAACAGCCATTGCACCGCGTACACCTGCCACAGCTTGTAATGGGCAAACGATTTGTAACTGTTGGCCGTCAGGCGGTCGGCCGAGTGAACAAAGTGGCTGGTCATCGTCTGCAACGGGGCAAATGCCTCGGCCGAATAATCCCCCGTTTTTTGCGCTTGCAGCAACAGATGGGCAATGACAGAAACGGCCGCTAACGAGGTATACAACCCCTTCGAGTACAACGGGTCAATAAACCCGGCCGCATGACCCAACAACGCCCACCGATGCCCCACAATCTGAGTCGAGTTGTATTGAATGCGCCCCGTGCGTGTCCACTCGCGCACCGCCTGTTGCCCGCGCAAATGGTTGGCAATGGTGGGAAACCGCTCAATAAACTCAAAAAACTCTTGTTCCGGGGTTACGTCGTTGCGAATGGGGTACAGGCGGGGGTCTAGTTGTAACCCCACACTGCACAGGGGATTAGTGGAACCGGGGTAGTTGTCGAAGGGGATGACCCACAACCAACCCCCTTCAAAGACGTGGTGCAGGGTGCCTTCGGACATACGAAAAGGCAGGCCATACGTTTCTTTGGATTCGGCCGTTTGGTGATAACACGGCACGTTAATCATGTGGGTAAAGATGGTGCGGGCGTGTGTCCGCAGGTTAAAATCGCGCAGGCCAAAATGGTCAGCAATGAGCGATTTGTAACCACCCGCGTCCACCACATAATCGGCCGTTACCGTTTCCCCTTTCTGTGTCACCAGTTCCACATGGTCATCAAACAGGTTGACAGCCTGCACCGGGGTGTTTTGCCACACCGTAGAGCCATAATGGGCAGAAACGGCCGTTAAAAAATAATCCGTGTCCTGCCGATACAGGTGCAACTCGTGGCCGTGTGGCTCCTTGGGAATCACCGCCTGCAAGGTATAACGCCGGTCGTGCGGCTGGCCGGGCATGTGGTGTAGGAACCCAAAATGCCGCTTCACCCCATGCGTCGTGCCATAAAACGCCGCAAAATTCTCCGAACTGAAATAAGCCAGTTCCGGCACATCATACAGTTCAGCCAACGCCCGCATCGTCTCCGACGTTTCCAAAATGAGCGATTCGCCAATGGAAAAGCGGGGGTGGCTTTTGGCCTCAAACTGAATCACCTTCAGCCCTTGCCGTGCCAAAATCGCCCCCAACGAAGAACCCACAAACCCCGAACCAATAATTGCTACATTGTATTGATTGTTTTTCATAAAAGTGGGGAGGAGATTAGGGATTAGAGAGTGGGGATTGCCAGCAATTTCTAATCTCAAATCTCTAATCTCTAATCTCAACTACTCAATATCTCAAATTTTTTGCCAATCGCATGTACACAAAAATTAACACCGTAATCACCACAGCAATCACTACATTCACGGCCATCGCCTCTGGGCGGGCGTTCAGGTCTACATCGGTGTAACGGCGGTAGGCCAGCACCGGCAAGGCCGAGGGGTATCGCTGCCCCAGCAACAACGGCACTTCAAACGCCCCAAACGTGAAGGCAAAGACTAACACCGAGGAAGATAGGATGCCAGGCCACAAAAAGGGCAACGTAATGTGCCAGAAACGTTGCCATCGCCCGGCCCCCAGCGTGCGGGCGGCGTTTTCGTACTCATCACCAACGGATTGTAACACGGCCAGCAAAATCGTTCCGGTGAAACAGGTGGTTTTCCACACATATTCCAGGATGATACCCAGGGCCAGCGGGTCATACACCAGGGCCGGGAAGTCGGCCGGGGTTTGGATGAGCTGTGCCAGGTGGGCCAGCCGCGCCAGAAAACCGCTTTGGGAGAATAAAAAAAGAATCCCCACCGCCCCAACCAGGTGGGGAATGGGGATGTTGAGGTGAAAAAGGAAGGTGAGTAACCGTTTGCCGCGCCCGGCCCGGCGCAGGGTCAGAGCAGTCAGAACAGCCAGCAGGGTAGAAACGGCCGTACTTGCCAGCCCAATCCACAAACTGAGCCACAACGAACGGTAAAACTCCGGTTGGCTGAAAAGGTCGCGGTAAACATCCAGAGTGAAGGCAGAACGGCCGATAATCGGCCAATACCCCACACTCTGCAACACCGCCAACAACAACCCACCCCCAAACAGCAACACCACCACCAAAAGAGCCGGAGCCAGGAGCAAGTAAGGGCGCATGGGGGAAAGTGAATAGTGAACAGTTGACAGTAGACTGTTCACTGTCAACTGTTTCAAGTAAGGGCGCATGGGGGAAAGTGAACAGTGGATAGTTGACAGTAGACTGTTCACTGTCAACTGTTTACTGTCTACTTCTGCAACACCTCCGCCTCCCACGCCTGCTCAATGGCTGTGAGCCAGGGAGCTTGCAGTTCGGGCAGGCGGTGGGCGGCTAGTTCCTCGGTGGAGAGGGTAGCAGCCCCGCGTGGGATGGCGGCAAATTGGGTTTGTAACTCGCCGGGCAGCAGGGCCGGGTCTAACACCGGTAAATCCCCCCAGTTAGCAGGCTGGGCTTTGCTCAATTGGGCGGCGGGTGAGAGCAAGAAGTTGGCCACCACCATGGCGGCGGCTTTGTGTGGCGAGTTGTAGGGGATGGCAACGTAGTGGGTATTGGCGATGGTGCCACTATCGAAGACAAAGGTGCGGGTAGTTTCGGGATAACGGCCGTTTTCCATCAAACTAGAGGCTTCGGCCGGGTTGTAGGCCATATCAAACACCACTTCCCCATTGGCAAACAAATCTTGCTGTCGGGTGTGGTTTTCCGGGTACGTTTGCCCCTCGCGCCACAAAAACGGCTCCATTTCATTCAACAACTGCCAACAAGCAGGCAACTGGGCATCAAACAACGCCTGGTCAAATGGCACCAGCAACGGCTCATACCCACCCGATGTTTCATAACACAGGTGGCGCACAAACGCACTGCCGGTAAAGTCGGGCGGGGCTGGATAGGTGAACAGGCCCGGATTGGCCTTCACCCATTCCACCAATGCTGGAATGGTGCGCGGCGGCTCTGGCACGCGGGCACTATCGTAAATCATCACAAATTGCGCCTTGCCATAGGGAGATTCATACCCCTCTACCGGATAACCAAAATCGTTTGCTACGCTGGGGTCGCTGCCGTTGACATAGATGCTATTGGGCAAAAACTGTGACCAGGGGCCATACAACAACTCTCCCTGGCGCATGGTGCGGAAGTTTTCGCCGTTCACCCACACCAAATCCACCGCCCCATCACTGTTTTGCCCCGCTTGTTGTTCGCCCAGCACCTTGTTGATGTATTCGGTGGCATCGGTGACAGGCACCAGGTTGAGGGTGATGCCATATTTTTCCTGCACCGCTTTACCCACAAACTCTGTCACCCAGGTGTTAATCAAATCGCTGCCACCCCACATGTAAAAGTTCACTTCCTGGCCATTGGCCTCGGCCACAATATCGGCCCAGGTTTTGCCCTCATACCCAGGTGGCAGTGCCGCTCCCTCTGGAGCCATCTCCTCAATCATGGCCTCCACCACATGCGTCGGCTCACCTGTTGGCGCAGGCGTAGAAACGGCCGTTTCCTCCCCCCCACACCCCACCAGCAGCAACAGCAACAAAATCACATATTTTTTCACAATATCCTCCTCTTTATGAAGTAAACAGTGAACAGTTATTAGTAAACAGTCGTCACCACCCAAACTGCTCACTGTTCACTATCCACTGTTCACTGTTCACTATCCACTGTCCACTGTTCACCTTCCCCTCCCCCACACCAGCCACGCCTTAAACAACTTTGCTACCGTTGGGGTAAGACGGGTGCGGAAGTAAGCATCGGCCGTTTTGCGAATCGCCTCTGCCTGGGTAGGGTAAGGGTGAATCACCTGGGTCATCTTGCCCAGCCCCATCCCGCCAATCATGGCCGTTGTCACCTCGCTAATCATCTCACCTGCATGGCGGGCAATAATTGTAGCCCCAACGGGTTTATCCGTGCCTTTTTTGACGTAAATTTTGACAAAACCCGCCTCTTCATCCGTTCGCCCCCGGTCGGTGTCTTGAATGCGGGTCATGTAGGTGTCAACGGCTACCCCTTGCGCCTCCGCTTCATGGTCAAACAGCCCCACATGTGCCACCTCTGGGTCGGTGTATACCGTCCAGGGAATGAGTAACTGATTATACTTTTGCCGCCCTTTGAACAGGGCATTTCGCAACACAATCCGCGCCGAGGCATCAGCCGTATGGGTAAACTGCTGCGGAATCGCCACATCCCCGGCTCCGTAGACGTTGGGGTTGCTGGTTTGCAGGTGGTCATTAACAGTTAGCCCTTTTTTGCTGTATTGAATGTTTGCGGCTTCCAGGTTTAGCCCTTCGATATTTGGCCGTCGGCCCGCCGCCAGCAAAATTTCGTCTACCTGCACCTGCCGCGTCTGCCCCTGGTATTCAAAGGTGATCACTTTGTCCTCGCCCACTCGTTCTATCTGTTTGATGCTGCTTTCCAGGAAGGTTTGGATGCCTTCGCGGGCAAAGGTAGATTGGAGAATTTGTTGCCCGTCGGGGTCGCGCAAGGCACACAGGTAGGGCAAGATGTCGAAGATGATGACCTCGCTGCCAAAACGGCGGAAAGCCTGGGCCAGTTCGCAGCCGATGGGGCCGCCGCCAATGACAGCCAGGCGATTCGGCCGTTTTGTTAATTCAAACACCGACACATTGGTGATAAAACCTGCTTCAGCCAGCCCTGGTAATGGCAAGGTGGCCGGGCGGGAACCAGTGGCAATAATCGCTTTGGCAAATTGTATGGAACGGCCGTTTACCTCAAAACGGTCAGGGGCGGTGAACTGCCCATCCCCCAAAAACAGGTCAATCCCCAACTTTTGGAAGCGGCTGGCGGAGTCGTGGTGGCTGATTTCGGCCCGCACCCGTCGCACTCGTTCCATGATAGCGGGAAAATCGGCCGTAACACTGCCATTCACCTGCACTCCAAAATCGGCGGCGCGGTGAATGTCGCCAATGGCTTTGGCGGAGCGCAACAACGTTTTAGACGGCACACAGCCCACATTCAGGCAGTCGCCGCCCAGCAGGTGTTTTTCCACCAGGGCCACCCTGGCTCCCACACCCGTAGCTCCCACCGCTGCTACCAGCCCGGCCGAACCTCCACCAATGACCAGGAGATTATAACGGCCGTTTGGCACCGGGTTCTGCCACTGCGGCGGATGAGCATTTTCAACTAATTCAGCATTGTATTTATCAAAAGGGGGAATTTGAATCATGGGAGTTTTGAGTTTCGAGTTTAGAGTTCAGAGTTTCAGGTTTCGAGTTCAGAGAATCCGTGTTCATCCGTTTTATCCGTTCTATTTGTGGTTAAATCCCCTTCCCTTCTCGCTTTTTCAAATAACGGGAAATGGCGATACTGACCACAATGAGGGCGATGGAGAGAGCCAGAGCGGCAGGATTGAGTTTGATTTCACCAGACAGTAGAGCTTCCAGCGTGCCAAAGGAGGCCCCAAACAGGACAAAGGAGATGGTGCCAGGGATGGTGCCGATGATGGTTGCCAGCAGAAACGCCTTCCAATCAATTTTCAGGAAACCAGCGATGTAATGCACCAGGTCGTAGGGCAGGAAGATGAGACGCATGATTAACACCGCCTCAAAGCTGTTGTCGCGCATCCGTTGGGCGTATTGCTGAATCAGGCCGCCGGTTTGCTGGTTGTCCAACACCCCTTGCCCAAAATATCGGCCGATTCCATACGCTACCATAGCCGAAGCATTACTGCCCAGCACCGTCCAGGCCACCCCCCACACCGGCCCAAAGAGGAAACCACTGAGCAGGGTGAGCAGGGTAGCGGGGAAAAAGAGTAACGGCCGTAACGCATACAGTACCATGTACAACACCGGCCCATACCAGCTACCCGTCAGCAGTTCCGCCAACTGGCGCAGGCTGCCCGCCAGCGTCAGCCCCGTTTGCCGGGCATACAGCCAATACCCGGCCAAAACAGCCAGCCAGAAGAAGAAAGCGGCCGTTTTTGCCCCGTGTTGTTTCCAAAAAGAAGGAGAAGGTTGATTCATCGGTTGTACAGACATCTAGTGTATCACCTAAAACAGAATAGGATGAGGATATTACGAGTTTTTGCGGTTTTTTTAGGGTTTAGCCGCAAAGGTGTGTCATGCTGAGGTCTTCCGAAGCATCCCGCCCTCGCTAGAAGAACGGGATGCTTCGCTCCGCAGACTGCGCTCAGTATGACAGGTTAAGCTATGTGATGCTGAGGTCTTCCGAAGCATCCCACTCCTGTCAGAAGAACGGGATGTTTCGCTCCGCAAACTGCGCTCCGCATG
>CAZPEJ010000243.1:0-7448 GCA_964585465.1 uncultured Ardenticatenaceae bacterium | reverse complement strand
TGTTCCTAGCACGGCGGCTTTAGCCCCGTGCAGGTTAATTTTTTAACAAAGCATCCACCGCACTGTTTAAGGTTATAGCATCTATGGGGCCAACTTTTACCAGGGAAATCGTGCCGTTTTGGTCAATAATGAAGGTTTCCGGCACGCCGGTAATGTGATAGTCCTGAGAAATGTCAGTGCCCAGGTCGGGAGCGTTGGGATAGGTGAGTTGAAACTCTTGCAAAAAGGCGATGGAGTTGGGTTCTACATCGGAGTAGGCAATACCCAGAAAAACCACGCCCTGGTCGCGGTATTGTTGCCAGCCATTTTCCAGAACGGGGGCTTCATCGCGGCAGGGCACACACCAGGAAGCCCAAAAGTTGAGAACCACAATTTTGCCTTTTAATTCGTCCAGGGTGGCGATTTGTTTGCCATCCCATTCATAACCCGGAAAAAACTCCATATCGAAGGCGGGGGCTGGCTGGCCTGCTTCGGGGCGGGTGGTGTTGGCATTGATCAGCCCCCAACCCACTAACGCCAAAATGGCAACAACGGCCGTCCATAACATGACATTGCTAAACCGAAAACCACCTTTTTGGGGGGCTGATTGAGTTAAGTCGCTCATAATTTCGTTCTCATCAGTTAGGGGAGTCACTGTGTATGAAACGTGAAGCGCGAAATTTTCTTCACGTTTCACACTTCATGTTTCACGTTTTACCCCCCTTTTGTATGCAACTCCTGTTCAATACGTTGAATGTAATCGGTGGCGGTGGTGGCGGGAGAAACGGCCGTTTCCTCTTCCTCCTCCTCATCTTCCACCACAACGGCCGGGGTAGCCTTGATACCGCGCAAAAAGCGGGCAAAAAACAGCACCCCCAACGGCACAGCTACGATTGGGAACAACCATACCACCCAGTTCAGCCCTCTTTTGGGTGGTGTTGCCAGCACCCCATCCCCATACTGCCGCGCAAAATAATCCATAATATCTTGTTTGTTCTGCCCCTGGCCCAACTTTTCCCGAATCAGTTCACGCCAATCGGCACAAGCCTGGGTGGGGCAAACATCCAATGGCGTACTTTCACACACCGGACAGAACAGGTCTTTGGCAACCTCGTTCACCTCGTTATCGCTAACCTCATCCTGAGCCAGGGCAGAGGCAGGCAGGAGGCAGAAGACAGCGAGCAGGAGGCAGTAAACAGCAAACAGTGCCACCCTCGGAACTCGAAACCCGAAACCCGAAACTCGAAACTCAAAACTTCTTCTATAATCCTTCATCGTTATCCACTCGCTGGTACAGGTTTACGCACTCGTGCGGCGGCTCGTTCTGGAACACTCTCTGTCCAGATGGCGACCAATGTGCCAATCATAAAGATGATGCCGCCCGCCCACACCCAGTTGATGAGGGGGTTCAAATAAACCCGGAAGGTGGCAGCATCGGCCGAAGTTGGCTCCCAATTGACTAGAATGACATAAAAATCTTCCCCAAAGCCGTAGCGGGCATCGGGAATGGTCATGGGTTGACCAGTGCGGGTGTAGAGTTCGTCGCGGGGGGTAATGGTTTTGATAAAACGGCCGTTTTCATACACATCGGCCGTTGCTTCAGTAATAATCAAATCATCCGCCCCAGGAAACCGCTGCACCCCATTAAACACCATCTCATAATTCCCCAACGACACCGACTCCCCCTGTTGCAGGCGAATTTGTGTTTGCTGTTGGAACAACTCCACCCCAATAATGCCATACCCCATGATAAAAACACCCAGGTGAATCAAATACCCCCCATATCGGCGACGATTGCGAGCAATCAAGTTATTAAACGCTGCCCACACCACCTCCCCCTTCTTCACACGAGCTTGCACCCCTTTTTGGAACTCTATCAAGGTCAAAATGAGGGAAAACGTCACTACCCAAACACCCACCATCGCCCCAATCCCATTCACACCTACCACAGCCAGCCCCACCACAATCAACGTGGTCACCAATGCAGGCCATTTACTGAACACCCCAACGTGTTTCAGGCTGTCATACGTCCAAAAAGTTAGCGGAGCCACCCCCATCAGCAGCATCAAGGCGGCAAATAGTGGTGCCAGGGCTGTTTCGTATACCTCTGGGCCAACAAACCCTTTTTCGTTTGTCACCAGCTCAGAAAAAATCGGGTAATAGGTGAACAAAAACACAATGGCTAAAATGGCAATGATGAGGAAATTGTTGTAAAGAAAGGCCGCCTCACGGGAAAAGAAGGAGGTGAGGGTGTTTTTAGAAGTGAGTTGTTCGCGCCGTTTGGTAATCCAGTAAGCGGAAAAACCAAACATCAGGGTGATAAAGGCGAAAAAGAAGGGGCCAATGGCGGATTGAGCAAAGGAGTGAACGGAGGAGATGACCCCACTTCGTACCACAAACGTACCCAACACCACCAAACAGTAGGTGAGTACAACTAGAAAGATGTTCCACGTTTTGAACATCTCTTTCTTTTCCTGGATCATGACGGAGTGCAAAAAGGCGGTGCCAGAGAGCCAGGGCATGAGGGAGGCGTTTTCGACCGGGTCCCAGCCCCAGTAACCACCCCACCCCAATACATCGTAAGCCCAACGGCCGCCCAAAATGAGACCCAAACTGAGGAACAGCCAGGCTACCATTGTCCATCGGCGGGTGGTGCGAATCCAGGCATCATCTAATTTGCCAGCCATCAGGGCGGCCATGGCAAAGGTGTAGGGGACAACAAAACCGGTAAACCCCAGATAGAGCATGGGGGGATGAATGATCATGCCGGGATGGCGCAGCAGGGGGTTGAGGCCGTTACCATTGACCGGAATAACATCGAGCCGCACAAACGCGCTTTCTACAAAGGCGGAGATGCCGAGGAAAAAAATCTGGGTGAAGCTGGCAACGATGAGGGCATAGGGCATCAACTCTTTTTGTTCGCCCCATTTGCGGAACATGACGGCGGCCGTAAAGATTGAGAGCAAGAGATTCCAAAAGAGCAGCGAACCAGCCTGCCCACCCCATAGGGCGGTGACTTTCAGGTAGGTGGGCATGTCTACGCTGCTCACCCGCCACACATATTCCAGAGAAAAATCCCCCTGTACCAGTGAGATCACGAGCATCAAACAGGCGGTGAATACCAGCGGAAAGGTGAGGATGGTGGCGTTGCGCGAACTTTCGATCCATCGCCATTCGTCTTTCTTTTTGCCATACCAGGCAGCAACGGCCGAATAAATGGCCGCGCCAAACGCTAACACCAGTGCCACATAACCTAAATCTGCAATCATATCGTCCTACCTTAGGGTTTGAGAGATTCGAGATTGGAGATCAGGCCAATCGCCACTCTCTAACTTTTATCACTGCTCACTATCTACTGTCCACTGTTCACTGTTCGCTGCTCACTGTCTACTGTTCACCGTCTACTAACCTCCCGCCATCTTGACCATAAAACGGCCGTTATCATGCCTGCAAAGATCCAACTGGTGACAGCCAGCTGGGAAGGGTCGTTTTGTACGTTACCCACTGCGATGAGTGCCCCCAGCAAAGCCCCCCACAAGGCTCGCATTAACATGGCGGCAGAACGGTGGAAAAGAAGCAGGGCAACGGCCGTTCCCATCAAACCGCCCGAAAGCAACAACTCCGACAGAGAGGTAAACGTCACGGGAACCAGGGCAATCACTATCACGCCGCCTACAGTTCCCAGGAGAATCACTTCCAGCATCACCCGCAAAAAGGGGTTGGTGAGGGCCAAAATCCAGCGCACCACCAACCAGCCAACCACTGCCATCACCAGCAGCGTAAAAACGGTGTTGGGGGTAATCACGGTGGCGTTTTGTGCCGGAACGGCCGTTTCCTGCACCACTGTGACCCCAAAAAGGGTGGCGATCAAAGCCCCCAACAACATCAACCACCGTTTAGAGGCTTTCATCCCTAACAGCCACTTCCAGATAGAGCTGTTATAACGCAGTAGAAACAGCCCCAACCCATACCCGGCCCAGCCCAGGCCACCTGCCCAAACGGCCAGGCGTACCAAAAAGGCGGTTAAAGCGGCCGGGGTGGAGGAATCGGCCGTATCCCAGACGTTGTTCACCCCCACACCTGCGCCTACCAGGGAGAGAACGGTCACAAATTTGCTGCCAGCTAGCCAACCGATGTGAATTTTTAAGGAGGGCCAGGGAAGGCGAAGCACCCACCCTAGCAGTTTTGGCCCCAGCCAGCCCCCCGCCAGAGCCAGGGCAATGCCCCAGGCAATCAACCCATTCCAAATGGAGCTTTGTGTCTGGCGGGCGCGCCACACCAGGGCCAGAGCCAGCCCTACTCCCACCAGCACCCCGGCGAAGATAGCAAACTTGTCGCGGCGGGAGGTATTGGCAAACGGCCGTTTCACCCTGGGCAGGCTTAAAACAAACGTCGCCTGAAAAGCCTGCCCCAGCCACGCCCCAATCATAAACGCTGCCAGGGTTGTCCCAGCCAACGTCAACGGAGCCGTACCGTTAATGCCAGCCAAAATAAACCAGATAATCGCAATAGACAGACCGTGTAAGCGGTAATTTCTAAAAAGAGTACGAAAAGAAGTAATCACCAGAAACAAGGGGAATAGTAAATTGTCAACAGCATGAGTCCCCCTCATTCACCATTCACCATTCACCATTCACAATTCACCATTTTATTAGTTTGCAGCCGGTTCTATCTCTTCATAACGGGTGGGGCATTTGAGCAACAACCCACCAGCATTGGTCATAAAAACCCCATTGGTATCCGCCTGCCCCTCCACCAACGCCTGAGCATGGTCTTGTAGCAGGTCGGGCATCGGCTCATTCATTGCCACCACATGCAAACGGTTTGTGGGGTTTTCTACATTATCTACAATATCAAACTCCAGGCGGGTAGTAGTGGCATCAATTTGGGTAAATTGAATAGAATCCCCCACCACAAAACCAGCCACACGCAAGTCCCGTCCAATCAACCGGTCTTGTTCCGCATAAAATTCATCCACCGTTTTATATAACTGGGTGTTGCCACTCATGGCATTGATAACCAGATAAACCACTGCTGCCAGCAACAAAATACCCGCTACCGCAAATTTGAGCTGGCTACTTTTTGATTTTTCTAAAACAATGCTTCCGCTTTGATTTGTCCAGGATGTTTCCGCCATATCTTAACTCCTTTATAACTCTAATTTATCCTTACATAGAGCGTAGATTAACATTTTTATTGAGATTAGAAATTAGAGATTTGCCAATCTCCAATCTTTTTTTAGTCGTTGTGCCAGGCCAATGAGTAACGAAGCTGTTTAATCTTCATCCTCGTCGTCCTCGTCTTCATCCTCGTCGTCCTCGTCGTCCTCGTCTACTTCCAATTCATCACTTAAAACTTGTTCAGCTTGTGTGGCAAATTCGGCCGGAACCGCCACATAGGCCTCTCCCAACAAACCAACCGTTAAGGGAAAGGCCCGCCGCGCCCCTTCTTCCCAGGCGCGAGCCGGAATCCCCACCGTTCGCAAACGGCCGACCAGAATGCTGGCGGCCTCCAAACCAGGGGCATGAGCCACTGTCACCCACTCCACTTCTCGCAACGGTTCTTCTGTCGTTTGGTTTAATTCGTCGGATGTCATCTGTTCATTCCCCTTTTGCCGACCCATTATACTCACAATTAGGGTAACTCGTTAGCATTTTAAGGAAACCTTGTTGCAACTGTTCAGGCAGGTCGTCGTTTGGATCATGCTGGTTGACTGACAAACGTCATTTTCATTCATAACAGGCAACAGATAGAAACAGATAAACGGATAGGCAGTTGAACCTGATCTGTTTATCCGCTTTTCATCTGCTGCCGCAAATGTTCAAATGTTAAATCTGTCAGCCAACTAATTGGATCATGAAATGTCTCTAATTGCCCAGGTAGCAGAAGTATAAAGCCATCAGGTAGAAGTGCCTATGGTGAGAACTCATGTTTGACAGGTGACAGAGATCATGAAAGTGGGGGAAGCTTTCGCCTGGGGTTTGAACCCCAGGCTAGTCAAAAAAACGTGCTTTAGCACGTTCAAAAGCCACATTTCAACCTGTTTTAACAGGTTTGGGTTTGTTAGCCGTCGGTTTCAACCGATGGCGATTCTCAAGCTGAGAATTGCTACACCGTGAAGTAACTGGTAGCAGGGTCAATCGCCTCATGTTACAATGTCTGGTGTGATGATAGATCCATTAGAAATGCTTTTAGACGATTTAGACCGTACCCGTGAACAACTTCTGGTGGCGATTGAGGTTTTGCCGGATGAGGCGTTGGTGGCGGAGGGGGTTTTCGGCCGTTTTTCCATTGGCGATTTGTTAGCGTTGTTTACGGCCTGGGAAGCGGAGATGGTGACAGCCCTGATGCGCTTAAAACAGGGCAAACCCCCCGATAAGTTGCTGGCGGCGTTGGCAGATCGGGAGCGTTACCGGCAGGCTTGTTTTGCCGAAAACCAGGAGCGGCTATTAGACCAGATTTTTGACGACTTTCCTCGCGTCCGCATTCAGCTGGAGGATTGGTTATCCCGTTTTTCGGAAAAGGATTTAACAGACCCCAAACGGTATAAATGGTTGGGGGGCAAGTCGTTAACCAGCGTGGTGGCTGATGTGACCTGGAAACATGAACAAAGTTATCTTTCGGCCGTTGAGAGGTTTGCCCAACAGTGGCAGGAACCGGAAGAAACGGCCGATTCCACCACCATGATTCCCCTTACAAACATTCTGGGTGGGGAGAGTTTGTAAAAAGAGAGATTCGAGGTGGGGAATATCTCCCGTTCCTAATCATCATGAGGCTTTTATGAACGAAGATAACACCCTTTACAAAGTTGTGATAAACCACGAAGAACAATACTCCATCTGGCCTGCCGAGCGAGAAAACCCGCTGGGTTGGCAAGACGCGGGCAAAAGCGGCACAAAAGCCGAGTGTCTGGCCTATATCGAGCAGGTGTGGACAGATATGCGCCCGCTCAGTTTGCGAAAACGGATGGAAGAAGAGTCGTAATTCCCATGAATGCACAAATTGAACCTTCTGTTTATCGGGCGGCCCACGATTCGGCCGTTTTAGTAGATCGCAGCCGTTTAGGGGTTTTGCTTTTTAGCGGGGCCACCCGGCTCGATTTAATTCACCGCATGTCTACGCAAGATGTTAAAGGGTTGCAGCGCGGTGAAGGGGCCGCCACCATTCTCACCAGCGACATCGGCCGTATGATTGACCGCATTTTCCTCTACCCCACCACCCACACCGTCTACACAGTAACGGGTGAGAACCATGCCGAGGCGGTAGCGCGTTATTTAATGCGGTTCGTCTTTTTTAACGACGATTTCCAGATCAAAGACCTCAGTGGGGAAACGGCCGTTTTTGCTATCTATGGCCCCAAAGCAGCCGAAAAAGCGGCCGAGCTGGGGTTTGCGGAGGTCAACATGCCCCTGCACCATAGGCGACAAGGGCGGCTTGGTGGAGCCGATGCCTATCTACAACGCACCGAC
>CAZPEJ010000242.1:0-7526 GCA_964585465.1 uncultured Ardenticatenaceae bacterium | reverse complement strand
TGGTCAATCTCTAATCCCTAACCTCCAATCTCACAATAAAAATGTCAGTTTATGCCCTCTGTGAGTATATGTTTCCATAAATGAGAGGGTTATCCATGCGATCCTTGAGCCAGGCGTTACAAAACCATGAGCTGATCGTTTTGCGGGTGATTGGAGAATGGTGGGAGCTTGACCTGACGGGCAACGATAAAAATAGTTGTGTCAGGGAAGTGGCTCACCGGTTGCACCAACTCAATTTGCCGGAAGAGATGGCGTATTTGCCGCCAGAGGAGACGGAGGGGTTAACGGATTTGGTGGCGGCGGGTGGGCGTATTCCGGTAGCTACCTTTGAACGTACCCATGGGGAAGTGCGGCTGATGGGGCCGGGCAAACTGGAGCGGGAAGAACCCTGGTTAGACCCGGTCAGTGCCACCGAAGCACTGTGGTATCGTGGGTTAATTTATCGGGGGTTTGATGAAACGGCCGATGGGACGCGCGAGTTTTATTTTTTACCCACCGAGTTATTTGCCAAATTCCCCCAAACGGCCGTTAAGGGGCAGGTTTTGAAGGAAACGGCCGTTGTTACCCCCACCTTACAACCGATGCCAACCCCACGCGCCACAGAAACGGCCGATACCAGTGCTGTAGACGACTTAACCACCTTGTTGGCCCTGGCGCAGAAAACCTCCTTACAACCTGACAAACTAGACAAACTAAACCTGCTGTTACTCAATCCCCAGCCAGATCGTCGTTCTCTGCTTATTACCCTGGCAAACGAAATGGGATTGGTGAAACAGACAGAAGAGGGGGTACGCCCCAGCAAACAGGCAGTGACCTGGTTAAAGAGCAGCCGCGAGAGCCAGCTACGCGCCCTGGCAGACGCATGGAGCCGCACGGCCTGGAATGATTTGCGCCACACGCCGGGGTTACAATGTGAAGGGGATAACTGGCAAAACGACCCCATTTTGGCCCACACTGCCTTGTTAGATACATTGCCCCGTTCAACAGAGTGGTTTCGTTTAACGGATTTGGTTGCCACTATGAAGATGAACGACCCGGATTTCCAACGCCCCGATGGCGATTATAACACCTGGTATATTCGGGATTTGAGCAGTGATGATTACCTGACCGGATTTGAAAGTTGGGATCGGGTAGAGGGGCGACTGTTGCACTTTTTGGTGCAGGGGCCACTTTCCTGGTTGGGGTTGGCAGAAACGGCCGAACCCACTCCCGGTCAATGGGTATTTTGCCTGACAGAACGTGCCCTGGCCTGGTTAAAAAATGAATCACCACCATCTGACATTGTGCATGTGCCGTTGGTCGTACAGGCAGATGGTAGCCTGATTGTACCGCACAATGCGGATCGGTATGCCCGTTTTCAGGCTGCCCGCATTAGCGAGCCGCAACCGGTGGAGACGGGGAAACCATTTCATTACCGCCTCACGCCCCACTCATTGGGGGAAGCGCGGGAGGAAGGCATCCCGCCAGAGCGAATTATTCAGTTTTTAGAAGAGTCTAGCGGCCGACCTGTTCCCGCCGGGGTGAAACGTGCCATTACCCGTTGGGGAGAAAAGGGTGTTGAAGGGCGTTTAGAAACGGCCGTTATCTTGCGCGTGCGTGATGCCGCCATCCTGGAGACGTTACGCACCAATCCCAAAACCCGTGATTATCTGGGTGAAACCCTGGGCGAATTGGCCGTTGTGGTGCGCCAGCCACACAAACTGTGCGAAGCAACCGCCCAACTAGGGTTACTACTGGATGTCGGCAGTGGGATACAATAAATACATTCGTAAATTCTTTGAGTAGTACTACAGAATAATAGCCTGATAGCACCTGAAATGGTAAGGTTGAGCCTGGGAGTAACACAGAGGCCATAACCATTTCCTTGTAGTGCAAAATTTATGTTTCGGCAAGTCAGCTTATGTTACGAGCAAAAGGAAGTTTATGATTGCTCAAATTTATTTGTCTTTGTCTGATTTATGTGTATTAGGCCCCAAACAAGTGAACCCTGAAGCCGAAACGGCCGAATTGCTCATCGAAAGTCATTGTGAAAAGTTAGGAATCCGCCTGCCCCATTTCCAGGAATACACCACCATGTCTTCCTTTCTATATCCACGAGCTAGTGTGGAACGGCTGGTGGCCATTGATATTTTGACGAACCTGCTTTACTACACCGACGACCTGTTTAGCAGCAATCGCGCTGATACTGAAGCAGCCGACGACGTAGCCATGTGGAAGGTTTTTCAAAACAGCATCCTCATTTTACGGTATGGCATGATGCCCAAAGAGAGTTTGCCGTTGTATGCCACCTGCATGAAGTTGCGGGAACTGATGTTAAGACTTTCTTCGGAGGCGTGGTTATACCGGTTGGCAACCTCGCTGGAAAACCATTTCAAGTCTACAACGCTGGCTATTCAGGCGATTATGCAAGATGGTGTTCCTAGTGTGGATCGGTATATTGCCATACGGGAACATGATTCCGGGATGCACCCGACGATTGATTTGTTGGAGTTGGGGTATGGCATTTTTGTTCCCGATGACGTGTTACACCACCCGACGCTACAAATTTTGCGCGAGTGTACTATTCGTTTGGGTGGTTTGATGAATGATTTGTTTTCTTACCATAAGGAAGTTATTTTACAAGGGCAACGGTTTAATTTGGTGAATGTTTTGATGGAAAGTAAGGGATGGGACTTTGCAACGGCCGTTCACAAAGTTGTTTGGCTCTTGAATGGATACAGCGAAACCTTCCTGAACTATGAACGTTGTTTACCAGCTTTTGCCACGGACGAAATGAACTGTATAGTGCGGTTGTATGTACAGGGGTTAAAGGATCAAATAATTGCTACCTATCATTGGCAAATGTGTACCAACCGTTACCGTTCTCCAGACTCTCCTTTTGTGGAGTTGCGTGAGCTGTTGCCTGCGTGATGACTTCCGTTGTACAGACGTTTGAAGCTGTTTACGGCCGTTCCCCCACGCTGTTCGTTCGCGCTCCTGGACGAGTGAACTTGTTAGGGGCACATGTGGATTATCAAGAGGGGTGGGTGTTGCCAACGGCCGTTAATCGCTACATCTGGCTGGCGGCTGCCCCCTCCCATAACAACCGCGTTTCCATTTATTCAGTCAGTTTTCAACAACAAGCCACCTTTTTGTTACCCTACCTCAATTTGCAATCCCTCATTTCCACCCTCGATTGGATTAACTACCCCATTGGGGTGGCCTGGGCTTTGCAGGAAGCTGGTTATGAACTGGCAGGTATGGATGTGGCGTTTGGGGGGGACATTCCCATTGGCACAGGGCTTAGTTCCTCGGCGGCGGTGGAGATGGCTTTTGTTCTGGCCTGGGAACAGGTATCTGGTTTTCAACTGGAGCCGATGGCACGGGCCAAAATTGGGCAACGCACCGAAAATGATTATTTGGGGGTAGGGTCGGGTATTATGGATCAAACAGCCTGCCTTTTGAGCCGGGCGGATCATGTTTTATTGTTAGATTGCCGCACGCTGGGCCATGAACTCATCCCACTGCCACCGGAAACGGCCGTTTTGATTGCCGATTCCGGGATACGGCGCAAATTGACCCAAATCAACTACAATAACCGCCCGGCCGAATGCCGCGAAGCCGTGACCCTGTTGCGCCAGCAGTTGCCAGACATCCGCACCTTGCGCGATGTTACGCCGGAAATGTTTGAACTGGTAGGCCACCATTTGCCAGAACCCCTGCGGCGGCGAGCGCGCCATGTGGTGGAGGAGTGTCAGCGGGTACAGGAGGGGGCGGCTGCTCTGCGGCGTGGGGATGTGGCTGTTTTGGGTCGGCTCATGAGGCAATCACATATCAGTTCCCGCGACCATTATGAGGTGAGCCTGCCCGAACTAGATACATTGGCGGCGGCGGCCTGGGGTGTGCCGGGGTGTTACGGGGCACGTTTTGGGGGAGCTGGGATGGGGGGATGTATGCAGGTGTTGGCAGCAGAATCGGCCGTTCCCACCATTCAACAAACCATGCAGGAAACTTTCCAGGCTAAATTCGGCCGTATTCCCCCCATGTTTGTATGCCAGACAACCGATGGGGCTTCGGTTCGTGACCTGTGAAACGCCATAAACTGATCACGTTTTACCCTTCACGTTTCACATAACCTTCCCTTATCCCGTTCACGCCCCCTTCACGTTGATTTTACGATTCACATACGGACGATCTCCGGTAAGTGGCGTATGCTACTACCAGTTCCCTGCGCGGATAATGGGGAATGACAACTCTTGATGGGTTGTGTACTCACAAAGAGCAGCAACTGACATTTTTATTGAGGTTCGAGATTGGAAATTGGCCAATCTCTAATTTCTTTCATTAGCGGGAAACGGCCGAATGGTGGCACAAAACCACACTCCCCCTGCCCAATTTTATGATCATCTGACACAAAACCTGCGGGAAGGGGTGTTGTTGTTAGATTCTCATGGTTCGGTGATTGCCACCAACCAGGCGGCGGCCGATATTTTGGGGTATGACCAGCCAGCAATTTTGGTGGGGTGCCAGACACATGATTTGTTGCTGACAGAAGAAACGTTGACCGGGGAGGAAGTGCATAATTGGAAAACGTCGTTGCGCGATAGAAACGGCCGTTTCATCCCTGTCTCCGTCACCCTCACCCCCGTTTCTGCCGAAGTGCCCGGCCACCGATTACTTTCCATTACCACCCTCAGCGAAGTTGAACGGCTAAACGAAGCCCTCACCCGCGCCCAACGCCTGGCAGGCATTGGTACACTCACCTCCAGCGTGGCCCATGAACTGAATAACCCCATCAGTATTATCACAGCCACCTGTAACAACCTGTTATATGAGGCGGAAACCCAAAACCTGGACACAGAAAAGCTGGTGAAGTACCTGCAAGTGATTGAACAGAGTGCCTGGCGATGTGCCCGCATTATGGAAGTGTTGCGGAACTACAGCTTTGACGATACACCCAACATGGCGGTGACTGACCTGAACATGATTATGGAAGATGCCCTGACATTGGTGCGCCACCAGCTACAAGGCAATTTTAATGTTGAGGTAAAAACAGACCTGGCAAACGACCTGAAGACGATTGTATGTGACCACAATCGGATGACGCAGGTGATGATTAACTTGTTGAACAATGCGCGGGATGCGATGGGCACGGCCGGGGGGCAGGTAATCGTTAAAACGTGGGCCATCCCGGCCGGGCAAAATCCATCCCCCCAACTGCCCGACCTTCTGCCCACCGATATAGATTATGTGGCGATTTCTGTGAGTGACACCGGCCGGGGGGTGTCTCCTGAAATTATGAATAGGGTGTTTGAGCCATTTTTCACCACCAAAACGAATGGGAAAGGCACCGGGTTGGGGTTGTTTATTGCTCGCCGTATTGTGTCGCAACACAACGGCCGTATCTGGATCGAAAACAACCCCACAACAGGCGCCACCGTAACGATTGTTCTTCCCCTGCGTAAACTCGAAAGAGACTTGGTTGCGAAGAGCGAGGGGTGAGGGCGAGGGGCGAGGAGCGAGGGGCGAGGAGCGAGGGAATTAACCACAGATGAAACGGATAAAACGGGTGAACACGGATTCCCCAACCTGAAACTCAAAACTCGAAACTCGAAACCCGAAACTCAAAACTCAAAACTCCCCCCCCACCAACCCCAAAAAGTATTGGTGAAAACGTAAATCGTCGGAAAGTTCTGGGTGGAAGGATGTGACCAGCCATCGGCCTTCCTGAGCAGCAACGGCCGTTCCATTTTTTAATTGTGCCAGGACTTTAGCTTTTCCTTTAACGGCCGTCAGGCGAGGCGCACGAATAAAAACGGCCGGAAACGGTTTGACAGAACCATTATTCAAAGCTGGAATATCCAACCCTATTTCAAAACTATCTACCTGTCGGCCAAAGGCGTTGCGCTCCACCGCAATATCCATGACACCGAGCAACGGCTGGGCCGGTAACTCACCAGCCGTTATCTCCTTTGCCATAAAAATCATGCCAGCGCAAGTGCCCCACACAGGTTTTTCGGCGGCAAACTGTTGTAACGGCCGTATCAGGTCATACATCACGGCCAGTTTGCCGATGGTGGTGCTTTCGCCGCCTGGAATAATCAGGCCATCCAGCCCGGCTAACTCCTGTGGCAGCCGCACCTCCACCGCTTCCACCCCTAGCCGTCTCAGCATCTTGATATGCTCAATAAACGCCCCTTGTAAAGCCAATACCCCAATTTTCATGATGACCTCTGTGGGATAAACCGTTACCAGCCGCGCACAGCCAACTGCTCTTTTTCACTCAAACTGCCCACACTAATGCCAACCATCGGTTCGCCCAGGTTTTCGCTAACTTCCGCCAGGATTTTGGGGTTATTAAAGTGGGTGGTGGCTTGCACAATCGCTTTGGCGCGGCGGGCCGGGTCGCCACTCTTGAAGATGCCAGAACCCACAAACACCCCATCTACCCCAATTTGCATCATCAAAGCCGCATCGGCCGGGGTAGCAATACCACCTGCCGCAAAATTGACCACTGGTAAACGGCCGATTTCCTTTGTCTCCTTCACCAGTTCATATGGGGCACCAATCTCTTTGGCATAGGTCATCAACTCTTCATCGGGCATCAATTGCAGGCGACGAATATCGCCTAACACCTGCCGTGCATGGCGCACCGCCTCTACCACATCTCCGGTGCCAGCTTCCCCTTTGGTGCGGATCATGGCTGCCCCTTCCCCAACGCGCCGCAACGCCTCGCCCAAATTGCGACAACCACACACAAAAGGCACTTTGAAGTTGTGTTTATTGACGTGGTATGCTTCATCGGCCGGGGTTAGCACCTCACTTTCATCAATGTAATCAACACCCACAGCCTCTAAAATTTGTGCTTCCACAAAATGCCCAATGCGGCATTTTGCCATCACCGGAATGGTTACGGCAGCGATAATTTCCCGAATCAAACCAGGATCAGACATGCGAGCCACCCCACCATCCCGCCGAATGTCGGCAGGCACACGCTCCAGAGCCATCACCGCCACCGCACCGGCCGTTTCTGCAATGACAGCTTGTTCGGGTGTTACCACATCCATGATAACCCCACCCTTCAACATCTGCGCCAACCCTCGTTTGGTTTTGACACTGCCTACCTGACCGTTAACTTGTCCATTTTCTGCCATTGTTTGCCTCCATATAAGAATTAAAGTGAGATTGTCTTGTGTATGATGTGTGGCGTAAGTTGTTTGTATACGTGCCACCACTATGAATCATTTTAACGGCCGTTCACCCCCAAAAGCAAGAAAATTGGCTCTATGCACAAGCCCCATTTTTGCAAAACATAGAGCCACTGCTACACCCTGCAACTGGCGTAACAGCTTTTGAATCAGTGATACGCCACCCACCTTACCCCTCCCCCACCACAATTTCTTGCCTGGAAAAGATGCTTATGGTAACTTTTATAGGAGTTCAATGGTTCTTTGGGAACTCAGGGGGTTGACAACCAATAAAACGTGAAACATAAAACGTGACCAGAGAAATTTCACGTTTCACGTTTTACGTTTCACGGCCAACCC
>CAZPEJ010000241.1:0-7528 GCA_964585465.1 uncultured Ardenticatenaceae bacterium | reverse complement strand
AGCGGCTGCACGTTTCACACGCGCTGCCCTCACGTGATGGAACGTTGCAAAACCTGATTGAGAAGGACGGATTGCGAGGGATGACTTCTAATCCAGCAATTTTTGAGAAGGCGATTGGTGGCAGTGATGATTATGACGGGCAGATGCGGGAACTGGTAACGGCCGATAAAAGTACCAACGAGATTTATGAAGCGTTGGCTCTGGCTGATATTCAAGCCGCTTGTGATTTATTTGCCCATCTGTATGTTTCTTCAAAAAGAGAGGATGGGTATGTGAGTTTGGAAGTTTCGCCCGATCTGGCGCGGGATACGGAGGGAACCATTGTTGAAGGGCGGCGGCTGTTTTCGGCCGTTTCCCGCCCCAATGTCATGATTAAAGTCCCCGCCACCCCAGAGGGTATTCCCGCTATTCGCCAACTGATTAGCGAAGGGGTCAATGTCAATATCACCCTCATGTTTAATATGAAACATTATGAAGCAGTGGCCCAGGCGTATCTGGAAGGGTTGACCGTCTGGTTAGCCAACGGGGGCGACCCGACCAGGGTGGCTTCGGTTGCTTCCTTTTTTGTTAGCCGCGTAGATACGGCCGTTGATAAAAAGCTGGCCGCTTTGAATGACCCGGCAGCAGAGGCATTGATGGGAAAAACGGCCGTTGCCAACTGCAAAGTGGTGTACCAGCGATTCAAACAAATTTTTCATGGTGAAGCTTTTGCTTCCCTGCAACAGGCAGGTGCCCCGATGCAACGTCTGTTATGGGCCTCCACCGGCACCAAAAACCCCGCCTATCCCGACACCCTTTACATTGACGAACTCATCGGCTCTCAAACCGTCAACACCATGCCCCCCGAAACCGTAGATGCTTTCCGCCATCACGGCCGGGCCGCCAACACCCTGGAAAACGGTGCCACCCAGGCACAAAACGTGTTAGATAACCTGGCTGAACTCAACATTGACCTGGAAGAAATAACCGAACAACTACAAAGAGATGGGGTAGTGGCTTTTGCCAACTCTTTTGCCACCTTAATGAAGGTCATCGAGACAAAACGTACCACCCTGGTTGGAAACGATTCTGCATCCGGTCATCAATGATAGGCCGCTGAAGGTGGGAGATTGACCAACTTTCCATCTCGCCACCTGTGAGTATAAATTGCGACACCCTGGTGGGTATGTTACAATGCTCCCCCATCAGGAGAAAAGCCACACTCAAATTTGAGCATTCGTGAAGGAGATTTTTTATGCAGCAAAGTATTGCCGCGATCCTCTCAATAACAGACATTTTTGATAACTTTACCCAAACACAGCTCGACCTGGTGGCTTCCATCTGCGAACCTGAAACCTTTCAACGGGGATACGTGGTTATGCGTGAAAACGATAGCTCCGACGAAATGTATGTCATTGGCCGGGGTGGGGTTGAGATTTTGATGAACCCTGGTTTTGTGGGCGGGAGCGAAAAACAGTCGTTAGAACCCGTTATTTTAACAGAGTTACGCCAGGGGCAGGTGGTGGGGGAGGTAGCCCTGGTAGATCAGGGGATTCGTTCTGCTACGGTGCGGGTGAGCCAGGATAACAGCTACATTTTACGCGTTCCTCGCGCTCGTTTGATGTTGCTGTGCGACACATACCCCGAATTGGGGTACAAACTGATGAAGAACCTGGCTGCAGATCTGGCTTTTAAGATTCGGAACACCGACTTAACCCTGCGACAATATCAGTTAATGTTGTCCCAAAACCCATAATTCCACCACATTATCAGGCTGCAACAGCATGAAAGTAGAAGTTGTCATCATTGGCACAGAATTGTTGGCAAATGATGTTTTAGATACCAACTCCCCTTACATTTCTCGTTGTTTACGAGAGGTACATGCCACTTTAATTTGTCGTGTCATTGTGGGGGATGATGTGGAGATGATTACCCATGTGTTACAAACGGCCGTTCATCGGGCCGATGTGGTGCTGACAACGGGCGGCATGGGGTATGGAGCCAACGACGTGACTCGCCAGGCGGTTGCCAGAGTTACCGGACGTGAATTAGTGCCAGGGCCGCCGGGCATTGCCGGGGCCACCATTTTGGCGGGTGAAGGTTCTCACCCCTCAGGGCTGTTACTAGAACAGGATAACGTTTCGCTCATGTGCCTGCCAGGCAGCCGACAGGATATGGCATATGTCTTAGAAACGGCCGTTCTCCCCCTGTTAAAAGAAAAATTAGCCGCCGCCACCACCTTATGTTCAGGTTGGTTACTGCTTCGTACCGTTGGGGTCATGGAAAGCAGCCTGAAACAACAACTGGTAGACCTGCCGCTTGGCCCAAAACAGCGTATCACCTACGACTCCTTCGCTGGACAAACCAACATCCGCTTGTGGGTAGAAGCTGAAACAGATGCCCAGGTACAACATGAACTAGGCATTTTGCGCCGCGAACTGCTCACCCGCCTGGGAGAAAACATCTTTGGCGAAGGAGACGACCGGCTGGAAGATGTCATTTTACGCTCTCTGTTACAAAAAGATATTCGTCTGTCCATTGCCGAATGTTACACCGAACAAATTTTTGCCCGCACCCTGGCGCGTTTACCCCAATCCACCAAAAGCATCACCTTTGTACCCACCGAAACCTGGCAAGAACTGGCAAAACACCTCGATTTGCACAGCATCACCCCAGACCAGGATTTAACCAACTGGTGCCGCACCGTTTCTGAACGGCTATTACACGACACAAAAACTGATATTTGTCTGGTGATTTACTCCAATGTCACCCAGGGCGGGGTGCAATTGTTAGTTACCCTGGCCTCGTCGTTAGGTGTTTCCGTGACACAACGGTCATTTGGCGGGCATCCAGAAAATATCCAACAATGGGCCTGTACGTTGGGGCTGACCCACTTACGTCGTTGGCTCATGGTTCATGGATGATTTGTTATGAAAATTGGTATGGTGACTGCTTGTTACAAACCCGTTGTGAACGGGGTAACACGCATGGTTGAACTTTATAAACATCATCTGGAGGGTTTGGGGCATGATGTGACGATTTTTACATTGGGGGAACCAGACCCGGCCGGAGAAGAACCAGGGGTTGTCCGTTCACCAGCGATGCCTGTGGGCAATAGCGGTTACTATTTGACCATTGGGTACAACCGGGAGGCGCGTGAATTATTGGGACAAATGGAGATTGTGCATTGCCATCACCTGTTCATGAGTGTGGAGATGGCCCATCGTTATGCCCAATGCCCCATTGTTTACACCAACCATACCCGTTATGACCTGTACACGGGTGCCTATATGCCCCTGCCCCAGCCTGCCGCCGATGCCCTAATGAAACAGGTGTGGCCGGAGTTTACCGATATGGCGGATGTGGTGATTACACCATCTGAAAGTGTGCGCCAGGTGATGATGGAGTTTGGGGTGTCGCGCCCCATTGTGGTGATTGAAAACGGGGTGGATGTTCGGCCGTTTCGCCAGCCCACTGCCCGCAAAACCAAACAAGCGTTAGGGGTGCCAGATTCGGCCGTTTTGCTCATCTATGTGGGGCGGCTCTCCCCGGAAAAAAACCTGGATGTGTTGTTAGACCAGTTTGCCGTTGCCCACGAGGTGGCACCACACCTGCACCTGTTGATCGTGGGAAAAGGCCCAGCCCTGGCCGAGTTGCAACAACAAGCGGCGGCTCTGGGGGTCAGTTCGGCCGTTCATTTTGCGGGGGCGGTTGTTTATGCCGATTTGCCCAACTACCTGGCGGCGGCCGACCTGTTTGTCACCGCTTCAGTGACAGAGGTTCACCCGTTGACCATTATTGAAGCGATGGCCGCCGGGTTGCCGGTGGTGGCTGCGGCTGCCCCTGGCATTGTAGATACCGTCCAAACGGGGCATTCCGGGTTGTTGGTGCGTGACCCGCAGCGTGGGCTGGCGGCGGCGATGGTGGGCTTGGCGATGAACCAGCCCATGCGGCAACAGATGTCCCAGGTGGCACAACAAGAAAGCGGCCGTTTTGACATCAGTCGCACGGTTGAAAAAACATTGGCTCTCTATGCTGAATTGCAATGGACACGCCCCGACCTGAGGCGCGAAAAGGCACACGGCCGTTCAATGCGAAACCGGGAAACATGGGAAGCCCTGGTAGACCAACTGGCGCGGCTGGTGCGGCCACCAGAAAAATTTGGCACCGGCCCACTTAAATGGTTTAGCAGCGAAAGCAGCCGGGAACGTGACAGTGAAACCAGATAACCAGAAAAAAGACGGCCGAAAACAGCTAGGTCATTGGGGAGAATCCGTCGCCGCCACCTATTTACAAGCCCAGGGGTATCACATCGTAGCCCGCAACTGGCGTTGCTCCCTGGGGGAGATTGACCTGGTGGCTCAGGCGGGGGAACTGTTGGTTTTTGTGGAGGTGAAAACCCGCCGGGGGGAACAGATGGGCAGCCCGGAGGAGGGTATTACTCCGCACAAGTCGCGTAAACTCATTGAAACGGCGCAACAATACCTGTGGAAAAACGGCCTGAACGAAGATACCGAGTGGCGGGTTGACCTGGTGGCGGTGGAACTGGATACATCGGGGAAACTGTTGCGCTGCGACCATGTGCCAAATGTGGTGTTGGGGTGGTGAACGTGCCCCCAATTCCTTTGCTGGTGGTGGTGGGGGCAACGGCCGTTGGCAAAACCGCCCTCTCGCTCAAACTGGCAACCGCCCTCAACGGCGAAATTATTTCCGCCGATTCCCGCCTCTTTTATCGCCATATGGATATTGGCACCGCCAAACCCACCCCGGCCGAACAAGCCGCCGTGCCCCACCATCTGATTGATATTTGTAACCCGGATGAGACAGTGAGTTTGGGTCTGTTTCAACGGCTGGTGTATCGGGCGGTGCAGGCGGTGAACCAGAACGGCCGTTTGCCCATTCTGGTGGGTGGCACAGGCCAATACATCAAAGCCGTGCTTGAAGGGTGGGGTGTGCCGGAAGTGCCCCCCCAACCGCGCCTGCGCCACGTTTTGCAAACCCTCTCCGGCGACGAACTGGCCCGATGGTTACACCACCTGGACGCTGCTGCCGCCGCCAAAATTGACCCGCGTAACGTGCGCCGGGTGGTTCGTGCCCTGGAAGTGATTTTTACCACCGGTCAGCAGATGTCTACGTTGCAACGGAAAACCCCACCACCTTATCGTGTTTGTTCTGTTGGGCTTTACCTGGAACGGCCGTTGTTGTATCGGCGGGTGGATGAACGGGTGGATCAGATGATGCAGGCTGGTTTGCTGGCGGAGGTAGAGCAGTTGCGGGCGGCGGGATACGGCCGTTTTTTGCCCGCCATGAGTAGTTTGGGTTACCAGCAGTTGTGGGCCTATCTGGCGGGGGAGATGACCCTGCCCCAGGCGGTGGAGCGCATTAAGTTTGAAACCCACCGTTTTGTGCGCCAACAAAATGCCTGGTTTCGCCGCGATGACCCCACCATTCACTGGTTTGAAGCGCAAGAGGGGGTGGAGGCGGATGTTATTTTGTTGGTGGAGAGGGTTTTGCGTGAAACGTGAGGCGTGAAACGTGAGGTTTCTCGCGCGGAGGCGCGGAGGGTTTTTTCCTGGTTGACCGACAAATTTAATCATTGAATGGTTACGGCAGCGGATGAAAAGCGGATAAACGGATAATGTTTGACTACCCATCCGTTTATCCGTTTTTATCTGTTGCCTGTAGCGGATGAAAATAACATTTGTCAATCAACCAGGGGTTTTTCTCCCTGCGTCTCTGCGCGATATTGGGTTTTCTTAATTCTCCGAAGCCCGGCTGATTTGGTTGAGCAAGGCGGAAAAGCTGCTGTGGTGGGAACATTTCACCCGCATGGCTTTGATTTTGTTACCTTCCAGGGCGATTTCTATTTTTTCTACCGGCAGCACCACCGCCCGGCCGGTTGCTGGTAGTTTGGGGAATCCGGGGGTGTGCAGGTCAAAATCGGCCGTTTGTGTGCCATGTATTTCCCACTGACCCGAGGCAATACCAAAAACAGATTTCTCAAAACGGTACTGAACGGTCAGGTCGGGCATGGCCTGGGCCAACACCTTGAATAACCAGAGCCACTGTTGCCGATTGAGGGGAACGGCCGTACCACCACTGTAACGGAAATCCTCACACAACATCGCCGCCACTGTTTCATATTTTTGACAGGAGAGGGCTTGAAAAAATGATTGTAGCGCAGCCTCGTCACACATGGTTGGTTCCTCTGGTAGGTTAAAATTTACCGTTTTTAGTCGGCGAAGGCCGACTTTGCAACCGTTGGTGCAGTTTTAACTGCCGTATTGCGGAAATCCTCACACACCATCTTTTAGTCGGCGAAGGCCAACTTTGCAACCGTTGGTGCAGTTTTAACTGCCGTATCACCCATCATACAATACCACCCCTTACCATTCACATTCCAGACCAAAAACTGCTCAAAAACTGGTCGTTTTTCCTTTGGGCAAAGTATAATGGGCTGCGTCAACGTGAGAGAGCATGAACCACAAACAAAACCGAGTTTTAGTCTAAGACCAGGAAACAGCCATGACCCCACCACAACTGCTAGACCTGCTGAAAGACCAGTACAACGACCAGGAACTTCGCACCCTTTGTTTTAAGCTGGCCCCTCTGGGGGTCAACTACGACGACCTGAGCGGCGACAACCGTGAAGGCAAAATGCGGGAATTGATAACCCGGCTGGAACGCAAAGGACAACTTGACCAGTTGCTCCCCCACCTGCGCCAACCCACACCCGCCAACCCCCTGACCCCCCGCCAACCACCCGTGCCCTTTGTCAACCGGCTGGAGGAACGAGCCGAACTAACCACTGCCCTGCAAAACGGCCGGGGTCACGTCCACACCCTGACCGGGCTGGGAGGCATGGGCAAAACCGCCCTGGCTGCCCAGGTGGTGCAGGAGGTAGCTACCCACTTCCCTGGCGGGGTGTTGTGGCTGTCGCTGGAGAACAACCCCAGCCTGGAAACTGTCTGGTTACAAATTGCTGCCCACTACGGCCAATCTGCTCCCGGCAACCCCCAGGCTGTCTGCCAGGCTCTGTTTGAGCAGCACCACCCATTGCTGGTGTTGGACAACGCCGAAACCGCCCCCCAAACCGCCCAAACCATCGTCCAGGCACACGGCCGGGCCACCCTGTTGCTCACCAGCCGCGACCGCAAAGTGCATTACGGCGGGCACCCCCCCCAGGCCATACGCCGCCTGCCGAGGCAGGATGCCAAAAAGCTGTACCAGAGCCGCAGCCAGAGAACAGCAGACCCCGACCAGTTGGTAGACGAGTTGTGTGAGTTGGTGGGGGATTTACCCCTGGCTATTGAGATTGCTGCCGGGTATGTGGTGACGTATGAGGAGGAGTTGGCGGGGTATGTGAAGCTGTTGCAACAGTCGCCGTTGGGGCAGGTGTTGGAGCTGGACAGACGGCGGGAGATGAGTGTGGCGGTGAGTTTTGAGCAGACAGCCAGCCGGTTGACAGGGGTGGGGCAGGCAGCCTTGACGGTGTTGGCGATGGATGGGGGGAGCAGCAGCAGTTTGGCGGCGGTGGCGGCGGGTATGG
>CAZPEJ010000240.1:5586-7556 GCA_964585465.1 uncultured Ardenticatenaceae bacterium | reverse complement strand
GGTGGGCTGTGTGGGCGGTCAGGTCAAGACCCGCCACCCGCCCAAAAACCAGGTCAAACCGGTGTTTTTGATAGAAGGTGGGTTGACGGCTGATGAGTTGGGTTTCGGAAACCTGATCCAGCAGGTAATAAGCAATTCCAGGGCGGGAATACATCGGGTAGGGTTCATCACTGACGAGGGTGATTCGGCCGTTTTGGTCATGGTTACGAATGGTTTCGGCGGCACTCACCCCGGCCGCACCGTTGCCAATAATGAGGTAATGTGAGGTCATTCCAGTTTTCTGCTCCAAGTGTAAATTATCAGGTACACAGAGAGGTAAAAATCAAAACCGGCTCTAGTACTCCGTGTTTTCTCTGTGTTCCAACACTCCCTTGACTTTTAATAATGATTCACCGCAAAGGCGCAAAGAACGTAAAGAAAAGAAAAAACCTTTGTGTATTTTGCGGTTAAATCCCAGAGAGGCTGAACAGTTACGATTTTTATATTAAATCCGGGTCAATCTCAATCGTGTGGTCGTCGCGCAGCAGAATCGCTGGCCCCCAGCGCAAAGTGCCACGCGGGCACTTTTCCACACACGCCCCACAAGAGATGCACCGACTATCGGTGACATTTTGCCCACGCCGGGCGTATTCACGCACCGGAATACCCACCGGGCAGTTGTAACCACAAATGCCACACTGTACACAACGTGTTGGATCGGCCGTTACCTGCCATAATCCATCAGACGGTGGTGGTAACACCGGGGTATCTTTTTTATTTTGAAAGAGACGAAAAAAACGATTGAACATGGATTGATCTTATGCCACTGCCCCATAATAAATGGTAGCTACAATGTGAATAAACATCGAGGTAAACAAAGTTAAACCCAGGGGGACGTGAGCGATATGCCACCACCCCATCATTCGCCGCACGGCCTGGAGCGAACGAATTTGGCGGGCGAGTTGCTGCTGGCGGTGTAACAGGTTTTCAATCTCACTCAGACGGCTTTTTTCTTCCCGTTCCAACTGGCGAATGGCACGCCGGATGTTTCGTTGCCCCTGCCATTCACGCAGCCGATGTGCTAAAACCTCGATGGGTGACAGGTCTTGGATTGACAAAACGGCCGTTCCTGCCCCCCCCACCAACGCCTGAACCTGGGCAGATTTGCCAGCCGACCAGGCCAACAAGGCTTCACGCTGGTTTTGTAGTTCCTGCTCCAATGTACGCCGGTCTACTTCCACACCAGCCAGAGTCCGGGGAACGGCCGTATAAATGTATCGCCCCAAAAAACCACTACCAACCACCAAAACCGTCATCAACATCGTCAGCCCGGCCAGGCCGCGAAACTCCAGCCCCGTGTGCATCAGCACCAACGCAGGCCCCACAATACCCGTAAAAATGTGAAACGATAACCAGTGGCGTACCTGACCCACCTTAAACCAACGCGTCCGCTTCCGCAAGCTGTATAACGTCTCCGTCAAAATCATCAACAGCGAACCAAGAATGCCCAACGCATGTCCAAAAGGATGCCCGCCGTCTGGAATGGTAAAAACTTCATACCCGATATACACCACGCCCAGAAACAGCACCACAATAAAACTCAATTTCAACTCAAAATTCGATTCCATAACTTTTAATCATCCCACTCCCAGGTATTGTGACAATTAGAACATTGAGGAACTGGCGGCGGATGGTCGTCGTCGCCTGGGGCTGTGTGACAGGATTGGCAATCCGTCAGCCCGTCATGGCTAAAGTTGACATCCCCCCAGCCACCAGTGTTGTGACAGTTAGAGCATTGGCCGGGGTAGTGCCCACCAGGTGGGGTGTGACAAGATTGGCAATCCGTCAACCCGTCATGGCTAAAGTTGACATCCCCCCAGCCGTTGGTATTGTGGCAGGTGGAACATTGGCCGGGGTAGTGCCCGCCGGGCGGAGTGTGGCAGGATTGGCAATCGGTAAAACCACTGTGGTTAAAGGTAGCATCTTGCCAG
>CAZPEJ010000240.1:2105-5486 GCA_964585465.1 uncultured Ardenticatenaceae bacterium | reverse complement strand
GAGCATTGACCGGGGTAATGGTTGGCGGGTTTGTCGTCGGTATGGCAAGATTGGCAATCGGTGAAGCCGGTATGGTTGAAGATGATGGTTTGCCAGTTGACGGTGCTGATGTGGCAGTTGGAGCATTGCCCGGCGTAGTGGTTGATGGGTTTGTCGGAGACATGGCAGGATTGGCAGTCGGTAAACCCTGTGTGGTTAAACGTGACGCGTTGCCAATCGGTGACATTGGTGTGGCAGGTGGCACATTCGCCGGGGTAATGGTCGAGGGGTTTGTCGGCTTGATGACAACTGCTGCATTCGGTGACACCCGCGTGGTCGAAGTCGGCTACTGTCCAATCGGTTGTGTTGCTGTGGCAGGCGGCACACTCTCCCTCAAAATGTGCGGCGGGTTCGTCTTCCAGATGGCAACTGCTACATTCGGTGACTCCGACGTGGTCAAACTGGTAAGGTTCCCAGTTTTCGGTGAGGTGGCAGTCGGTACATTCGCCGGGGAAGTGGTTGGGGGGTGGGGCGTGGCAACTGCTACATTCGGCGGGGGTGTCGTCGTATTCGCCGCTGGTGTGGCAGGCGGCACACTCCACGTCGTGCCCATCGGTGAGGGGGAAAAAGGTGTGGTCTACCTGGCCGAGGAAAGAAACGTCTTGCCCGGCGATGCTGGTGGGGCTGCTGGCGGGGTCTTGGGCTACAACGGCCGTTATTTCTGCCAGCCCATTCGCAACCATTAACGCCGCCAGTTTACGGTTGAGGGCAGAAACGGCCGTATCTCCATCGGCCGATTGTAACAACGCCTGTATCACGCCGTTGGCCTGGGTGAGCAGTTCAATAAAACGGCCGTGTAGCCGATCCTGGTCACTTTCTGGGGCGGCAGCTATGCGGAAGATAGCTTCATCCAGGGCCAGGTCAAACTCTAACACGGCTGCCCGAATCTGTGTTCGTTCGCTGGCCTGCTCCAGTTCCACCAGACGGCGTTGGGCCATGTCCAGGGCGACATCTGCCTTGTGGGTAGCCCCTAAGGCCAGGAAGAGTTGCACCTGTTCGGCAAACCGCTGCAAAGGGTAAAGATCGTCTCCGGGGCGGTAGGGGTGTTTTTCTGCCAGAAAGGTTAATCCACCGGCCAGGGTGACGAATAGAATAATAAAAATAGTAAGGGAGATGAGGAGTTTTTTCATAAAATCTCCTTATGGTCAGGCAACTGCTTCGCCGCACTCGTGGCAAAAATCGGCTTCTGCTTTGAGTGCGGAGCCACATTGGGAACAAAATTTAGCGCGGTGGGTTTTATGGGTCACAGGAGTATGGCGCAACCAGAAAAAACGGCCGATAACCGCTACACCTGCCAATCCAGCCAACCCCACTAAGACGGTAGCCCCGCGCTCCTGGGTTATATCGGGTTGGGTGTGGGGGTTGGTAACAGAAACGGCCGTTTCCTCTTCCCCACCCTGCAACGCCATCACCTGTTCGCGGCTAACCGACGGGGTGGTATCACTTTTGCGATAACTGACCTCTACTGAAACATCTGCTCCAGCGGCAACAGCAGCCAAAGTCACTTGGTGAACGGTGAGGCCAAAGTTGTCTACGCGGCTGTTGTTGGCGGCCGGGGCAAGGGTAAAGTTTTCGGCCGTTTTGGGTTGTTGCACTTCTACCTGCAAATCGTCAATGGACAAAGGGCTGTTGAAGACATAGGTAAACTGTTTGTCGGCGTTGTTGGGCAAGGGGTTGTAGTAAAACTCGTAGAAAAAGTGGGCATTTTCCAGGGTGTAGGAAACGGCCGTCCAGCGTGGGTCGTTGGGGTGGGGCAGCGTGTCGTAAACCTGGGGGGTGGTTTGCCCCGTTGCCACATTCATGGCTGCCATCTGGTTAATTTGCGCCCCGGCTGGCACAAAAAAGGTGACTTCGCGGGGGAAACTGTCGCTGTCCCCACTCAATCGCCCCTGTACAATGACCAATACACGCGGATCGTCAAATTCTGGCATCACCTGTACCCGCAACTGCTGAATGCGGAGAGGTTCCTGGGCCAGCAAAGGAAGGGGGTGAGTGAGGGCAAAAATCGCCAGGGTGAAAAAAAGAGTTGCCCATAACCAGGGGGTGTTAATCTTCATGTTCAAATTCCTCCTCCGTGCCGGTGGGGTGGCATTCGACGCAGTTTTCCAAATCCGCAATTTCTTCTTCTGCGTGTTGCTCGCGCACGCGGGCGGGGTTGTGTTCGTGGCAGTTGTAGCAGGTGTATTGGGTATAGGTCTCGGTGTGGCAGGTTTCGCAGGCCAGATCGGTTGGGCTGCCGTGATTGAGCGGGAAGGTGTGTTGGGTGAGTTCGGCAGGTGCCCAGGCAACGGCCGTATGGCAACGGGCACAATCCAGACCAAACAGCCCGGCGTGAAGGGATGGCTCTTCGTGGCAGGCGGCGCATTCGCTGGGTGTGCCCTGAAAGGTTTGGTTGGTGTGGCAATCCTGGCAAGCTATCTCACGATGTTTGCCATCCAGGGCAAAAACCTGGGCATGGTCAAAATCTGCCATCGTATCCCGGCCGTCGTGACAGGCCAGGCAATCTGCTCCAAACAGGGTGGTATGGTCGTTCATAAAGGTAGGATCGGCCGTTTCGTGGCAGGTAACACAATCTAATACGTCGGCGGCCATTAACCCCTGGGTATGACAATCCAGGCACTCCAGAGGGGTGTTATCGTAATCTGTTTCGTGGTGGGCCAGGCTAAAACGGGTCAGCCGTACATGGTCAAAACTGCCCGCCAGAAAGGTGATTTGCGCCTCTCGCCCCTGGTGGTCGGTGTGGCACGATTGGCAACGGCCGTTATCGGTTAATTTGCCATGTAAACCACTCTTGGTTTGACGTTGGTCGGCCACATCAACATGACAGGTTTCACAACGAACGGCCGTTATGCCTTGCCAGGGGGTGTGACATTGGGCGCAATCCTGCTCAAATTCGGCGTGGGATTGAAAATTACCGGCCGTTGAACTGTTTTCGCGGGTAGCATTGGTTAACTCTCCTGGGCTAAACGGCCCTCCTCCCTGGAAAGCTAAAATGGTCAATAGTGCCACTGCCAAAATGATGGTAGCACCACAGCCGATAGGCGAGAATAAAGGATGCGCTCTACTTTGTTGCATATCTAACTGCTATGTCGCTGGATGAGAAAAAAAGTAACGAGTAAGATCATCCGTGTTAGGCGTTTGTGGGGAAAGTGGCAATGGAACGCGGATGACGCGGGTTTAACGGTTTTTTGCGGGTTCTTCTCTGGTTTTATCTGTGTGACCTGTGTGTTATTCGGCCAATCTCCAATCTCCAATCTCTAATCTCTCGCTCTCCTTAAAGTTGTAAAACCAGTTTACCCATCACCTCCCCATTCTGCGGATTTTTTCTGTGTTTGGGTATCT
>CAZPEJ010000240.1:0-2005 GCA_964585465.1 uncultured Ardenticatenaceae bacterium | reverse complement strand
ACCAGTTTACCCATCACCTCCCCATTCTGCGGATTTTTTCTGTGTTTGGGTATCTCTGCGCGAAAATCCTGCTTCTTGATACACTCAAGACAAGTACGATACGGACCTGAAAGGTTGCAGAAGGAGTGAATACGATGACAGCAGAAAAAGATAAGGTGATAAGTAACCCTCAAAACGGTGAAAACGGCCGAAACCCAACCACCCGCTTTTTCGTTTATGAGGAGTTAACCTGGCCTGAAGTGGATGAACTGCCCCGCGATACCCCGTTGGTGATTCCCCTGGGCAGAGGGTACGACAAAGGACGATTGAGCAGTGCTTTGGGCTATCCGCCACAGGTGGGGGTATTACCAGCCATTCCATTTGGTTGGCGGGGCAGCGGGCTGGCTGTGCCAGAGCCGTTGTTGGGGCGATTGGTAGAAAACCTGGTAGATAGCCTGCGTGACGATGGTTTTTCCCGTGTCTATGCCCTCACCCCACAAGGTATTGACCTGGGGTTGGGAGCGGCCCGGCTGGCCTTGCCCCACCCCCACCATTATGCTCCTGCCCAGCCCCTTCCAGCAGATGGCGACCGGGGCAAGGTGGTGGTGATTCCTATTGGGCATACGGAGCAGCACGGTTTCCATTTACCTCTTTCGACGGACAATTTGATTATCGAGGCGTTGGGACAAGGAACGGCCGAATCGGCCCCCGACCTTGTTACCTGTTTACCCGTTTTTCCTTACGGAGTCAGCACTCATCGGCCGTCATTTGCCGGTACGCTCAACTGCGGCGGCCGGGCTTTTGAGGATTTCTGGCTGGGGGTAATTGATATACTGGTAGGGCGGGGTTTTGACCGCCTGTATTTGATGAGTGGGCATGGGGGGAACTGTTCCTTTTTGGTAAATGTGGTGAAATATGCCGGGGAACGCCACCGCCGCATTTTTTGTGCCACTGCCTGGTTACACACCTCTGGAGATGTGGCGGCCCCGGTGGTGCAACAAACCCGCCGCTCCAAACGGGGAGGTATGGGGCACGCGGGTGAACTGGAAACAGCTATGATTTTGCATCTGCGCCCCGACTTAACCCACATGGAACGGGTGGTGGACGAAACCAACGACGTTGCTACTGACAATTATTACATGGATTGGATTGAGGGGGGTTCACTGGTGGCAAACCCTTCTTGGGATGATGATACCAAAACGGGGGCGTATGGGGCTGGCAGTGTGGCAACGGCCGAAAATGGCAAGTTGTGGTTGGAGGTGGGTATTGCGGAGAAGGTGAAACATGTGCGGGAAATTCATGAGCAGCACACCCGGCGGGAGGAACGGCGCAATAGTGGGTATGGGTTGTGGGGGTATCGAAAAGCGGCGGAGGGTATTTAAGGAAGGTGTCTGCCCATTGAAGAGAGGACGGTGAATGGGCGTTAGGAACCTGGGCGTTGGCGGGTGGGGGATTGGGTTTCTTTGTGTCTGCTGACAAAGGCAGCGAGCAACATGGTTACAGCTAGCAGGGTAACGGCCGTTGTCAGCAAATTTCGCCCACTCCACCAGCTTTCCGCCTCTGCAACGGCTGGTTCTGTGCTGAAAGTGGTCTGATTTGACGTAGGGAGGGGGTTGTTGGTGATGCCTAAAGCGGCTTCCGCCATCACCGTTTCCCGGCCGACCACGCTGGTATCTATGGCTTGAACGGTGTAAATGCCCAATGGCAGGTCGGCAGGCAGGGTGTATTGTTGTACAAAATCGCCGTGCCCATCACACAAGGCTTCACCGAGGGAAACGGCCGTTTCCTCCCCCACCAGGGTCACTTTTACCACCAGGTCAGTTCCCAGATTGATACCTTGCACTTGTAACGTCTGCCCAGGCGCAATTTGATACAGGTTTAACAATATACGCGGCCCACCGTCGTGAGCCAAAACTGTGCGGGCAAAAAACAGGCACAGCAAAACGGAGATAATTATCAATCCTGGTCGGGGCTGGCGTTTCATAAGAGGGACGTATTGCGTATTGCGTGACTAAACACGCAATAC
>CAZPEJ010000239.1:0-7561 GCA_964585465.1 uncultured Ardenticatenaceae bacterium | reverse complement strand
TGTGAAACGTAAAACGTGAAACGTGAACTCACTCTGGTCACGTTTTACCTTTCACGTTTCATGGGTTGTCAACCCCTGAGTTCCCAAAGAGCTAATAAACAAAGCCGCCCGTACTGTACCACATACACCCGAACCCTGGCGGGCTTCTTATGGGATACTAAATAGCGTTTACTGGAAATAAGGTTTCTCGCGCAGAGGCGCAAAGCCGCAGAGGGGTTTCCTTACAAGTTAATTCCCAATAATGTCTAACAGACATCTGACCCTGTTATAATCCCCTTCATGACACAAACGAACGAAACTGTAACCCGATTAACGGTTGTTTACCCTGGTGGGGCGTATGAGGTTGTGATTGGAAGTGGGTTGTTATCACAGGTGCGGGTTTTATCGGCCGTTTCTGGCCCTTGTGTGGTGGTGATGGATGAACAGGTGGAACGGTTGTATAGGTCACAATTGGAAACGGCCGTTCCTATCATTACCGTTCCAGTAGGGGAACAACACAAAACATTGGCAACTGTGCAAAAACTGTATGATGGTTTTTTGGCGGCCGGTTTAGACCGCAGTGGCACGGTGATGGCGGTGGGGGGAGGAGTGGTGGGGGATATGGCCGGGTTTGCTGCTGCTACCTACATGCGCGGGGTGAACTTTGTGCAATGTCCCACCACCCTGTTGGCGATGGTAGATGCCAGCATTGGTGGCAAAACGGGGGTGGATTTGCCCCAGGGGAAAAATTTGGTAGGGGCTTTTAAGCAGCCAACGGCCGTTTTGATAGACCTTGTTACCTTAAAAACCTTACCCCCGGCCGAATTTGCTGCTGGGATGGCCGAAGTGGTGAAACATGGGTTGATTGTGGGTGGCGAATTGTGGCAAAAACTGGTTAGTGGGGAGTGGCAGGTGACAGCAGACGCTCCCCTATCCACCCTGCAAACCATGATTGTCAGGGCGATTGGGGTGAAACGAGACATCGTGCAGGCGGATCCCTTTGAACAAGGACAACGCGCCTGGTTAAACCTGGGGCACACCTTTGCCCATGCGGTGGAGCAGGTGAGCCATTACACTATCCGGCATGGGGAGGCTGTGGCTATGGGGCTGGTGGCGGCGGCGAATTTATCGGCTCGCCTGGAAGAGTGTTCCCCCACATTACAATCGCGCCTGGAGGCAATTCTCAGAGGGGTGCAACTGCCGACCCGCATTCCTGCCTCATTACGCCCCGAAGATTTGCTGGCTGCAATGCACCATGACAAAAAGAAGGCGGCCGGGGTGTTGCGGTTTGTGTTGCTGCGCGATGTGGGAGAGGTATTTTTGGTAGGGGGGGTGAGGGAATCGGCCGTTTTGCACACCCTCAACGAACTTATTTCATCAAACTCTCATCCTGCGATAGACAGGAATCCATTACAATGATGGCGTGAACCAAAAAAAGAGCTTAGGGAGGCCCATCCTAAGCTCTTTTCTAAGGGGTGTGGCGCTAAACAGGTTGTGATGAAGGTACGGTGAGGCAACAATGCGGCAACAATGCAAGCAACGATAATTCTGCGATGCAGCAACGATGGGGTATGATGTTAGCTCCTGTGTAGCAGAGTGGTTCAGTAGTGAGGCAAAGATGTGGCTGTGTTGGTGCTTGATGAAAGTATAGCGCCACCCAATCAGGTTGTGAACCTTCGCATGTTATACCTAATAAAGGTTACGATTTCCATTACAAAATTGTGCTAATTGTTAAATAACCCAACAAACCCCGATTGACCAACAGACCTAATAGACATCATCTGTAATTATGGTGATGAAGTAGGGTCATGATAGCTTACCCCCTGCAAACGATGCAGAGTTTACAGTTTGGACTGAGCCAGCCCCAAACGAACTATTGTATGGTTCCCTCAAATGCGAATGACGCGCGCGGTGTTATTACACATGAATTGGAGCATTCGGCAACATTAAAACATTTGACATATGGGTGAAAATGATATTTGTCACTCAATCAACCAACAAACCATAGACTCATTTATTGGGAAGGTAAAGTGAACTGAAACACCTTGTTGGCGTTGGAGACTGCCCACAGTTCATCGGGTGCGCGGAAGGTCATGCCAAAAACGACTCCTTCTGTCTCAAATTCGGTGAGGTAACGGCCGTTACTATCAAACACCTGAATCCCAAAAATATCACTCACATACACCCGCCCCAATCCATCTACTGCAATATCGTCGGGGGCGCGGAACAGTCCATCTTCATCCCCACTACCACCAAACTGGGAAAGGTATTGGCCTTCTGGTGTAAACACAAACACCACGTCGTTAAATTGTCCCCTGGCTAAAGTTTGCCCCAAGACGTAGATGCGCCCTGTTCCATCTACTGTTACCTGCTCAAAATCGTTGCCTTCCGGCACATCCTCGATAGCCACAGTGGCCGAAGTTTGACCATCTCCATCAAAAATGACCATCAAATCATCCGCCAGAGCAATAAGGCGATTATCGGTGGTGACGGTTAAATCACCAAAATAGATGCTCTCGGAACTTTTGTATTTTACGTCCCCCAAAAGTTCCCCTGTTTTGCCGTTAAACCGTTGAATATCCCCGTTTTGCGCTATAAACAAGGTGCCGTCCTGGGTTGCAGCCAGCCCGGCCAGATAAATATCGGGGTCTATGTTCCACAAGGTTTGGTAGTTGCCGTTTTGGTCAAATATCTGAATACGGCCGCCAATGTAATCCCCTACGTAAACGTTGCCAGCCCCGTCTACCGCAATGCTGCGGGCATCGCTCAACATACCCGGCCCGATGCCTTCGCTGCCAAAAGCTAAACTTTGTTCGGCAAAGGCGGGTGTTTCGGGGGTAACGGGGAAGACAGATTCGGCCGTTGAGAGGCTGGCTTCTATGGTTGTGCCAATGTCTGAGAAACCAGGCACACTGGTGGCAACGGTCGAAAAGGTCGCCCATATACCCGCGCCTGCCAAAATAATAGGCACCACAGTGACTAATACGATAAAAAGCACCAGACCAACCACAAAACAGCCCCACCCTCTGCCAGCGTTTTGCACTTTGATGGGTGGTGCATTGCTGACTGTGGTGAAAACCAGGGGGGGACCAGTGGGTGTGGGGGCGGTGGCCTTTTTCGGGCGCAACTCTTCTGGCACGATGACCGAAGAGTTACAAAAGGTACAGCGAATAGTGACGGCTCCACCCTCTTCATAATCTAACGGGGCACCACAATTGGGACAGTCAAAGCTTTTTGTCGTCATGATCCTTTCCTGATAAATGGGTAATCCAGGTGTTGCTGGGCTGCTGGATTACGATATTAAGTTGTGGAGAGCATAAGAAACGGCCGTCCGAGAAACGTCCGAACGTTATGCCCCCATAAAACTCACCCAACGATGCCAGACATCTCGCGGGGATTCAAAGGCCAGATTTCCCAGGGCAATACCCAACCAACCAAACGCCACCCCCCCAACCAGGGCAATTGCCATGGCCTGCCCCACTTCTAACCAGCTAATGCCGTAGCCGCTCATTACGGGCAAGCTTTGTGACCAAAGATAAGCCACAATGGTTAAGGTGATGCTGTACACGGGTGCAGCTAACAGGATGTTGCGCCGTGCCCAGGGCAGGAAGTGTAATAAGGCAACGGCAACCAAAGAGGGGAAGGAAAGCCAGATGACCAGGGCTTGTTGAATGCCGATGGTGCCTTCCAGGGTGTTCACCTGGGCAAATTCGCGCACCAGGGTGATGGTGGATTGGGGGTTTTGTTGCACAAATTCTTCAATGACTGAAACGGGTTGTAGGATGGCAAAACCAACTTGTGAAAAGGCTGTGCCAATGTATTGCAAAGCCATGGTGACGGCAAAGACGGGCAACACGCCCCACAGGCGGCGGTGCAGCCGAATGGAGAGCAGCAAGGGTAAGGGAAATGCGATGCCGGTGAGGATGGGGAATAACAGCCCTAATAACCCTTCGCCATTAAATCGGTAGCCATAAATGAAGGCTTCGCTGGTTTGGAAGTGAATGGAGTCGTAGGTGTAGGCAGCGGCCAGCAAAAAGGCCCAGTAGTAGGGTTGTCGCCAGTTCATGGGCAGGTGGAGGCGTTCGGCAGAAATAATTAACCCAACCATCAGGCTGGCATCCAGGGCAAACATGCCTGCCATAATCAACAGGTGTGGCGGACTCCACAAGGTGGAATCGAGGCCAAAGGCGGCGTGCCACATGATGTCTAATACGCCAGCCAGGGAAGCGAACAGGAAGCTGCCGATGGCCCACCAAAAGGCGGGAACGGCCGTAAATCCTAAAATTTTGGTTGCCCCTTGTAGTTTGACACCGTTTTGGGTGAGGCGGGTTTCATACCAGATGGCGGCCGTTACCAGGAATAGCCCCAATATAAAGGAGATCATAGCTACTTGGTGGGGGGGGATGAAATTATCGTCTCGCCCGATGTAAACGTGCCATTGAATGTCCCATGTGCCTCCCATGAAATGAAATAGCTTAAAAACAACCAGCCAGATGAGAATCCGCAGTCGCCAGGTTTCGTGTGCCTGTGGTTTGTACTCATTGGCTTCGTAGGGAAAGAGTAAATCTTTGAACCAGGTTTGAATTTTTGTGACCATTCCTTTTTTCCTCCAGTTGGCGTAACTATTTATAAATCTGAATCATTGAGTGGGAAGTGGGGAGTGTGAAATGTCAGTATAGTGGGGTATGGTGTTTCACACGGCCGTTTTCTTTACGTTCGGTTGACGATCTGGTTCCACAACAGAGAAAGTCGCCAGAAGGCAACGGCCGCCATGCCATGGGCCAATACGGCAAAAACAGGAGGTGTTTCTAAGGTGTAATATGTCCAACATGCTCGTGTTGTCCCCCATACTTCCAAAAAGTACCCTAATCCACTACCCGCAGCAAAGGTCAGAACGGCCGTTTTATGCTGGGTGGGTGTGAGGATGATGATGGTGCAGATTGTGATGGCTAGTAGTGTAAAAGATTTTTCGATGGTAGGCCAGATATAAACCAACATGAGTAGATAAAAAAGCGGGAAAATGACCCAGTATAGGGCGCGGAACAGGGTATCGGGAAGGTGAGGCGGCAAAGAGGGGAAGGCGCGAAAACATTGATTGACCCAATGGGTGAGGGTGCGGGTGAGGCGGTCAATAGAGAGCGAGGCGATGGGCCAGGCGGGGAGAATCCACAGCGGTGGGCGTTCCAGAGTGTAATAAGTCCATAACTCGGTTTGGGTGCCCCAACTTTCGATGACTAATCCGCCGAAAAAAGCAACCACCAGGATGACGAGATCGCTTTTCAGGTCGGGGTGGGCCATGATGAGCAGGGACATGGCGGCAAAGTTGCCGAGTAACAGCCAGTCGAGCCGCCGCCACCACATGCCTCCGGCGTTGAGCAGGGCGAGGTATTCTTCGGCTAGCGGCCACCAGACATAGGTGATGAGGATAACCAGGAGGAGAAAGCTGCTAAAAAAGAGGTAACTGGTATGTGTCCACCCAAGAACGGCCGTTATGCGTGACCAGGTGGTTTTGGTGAGGGTAAAAAGTGCCTGCCCCATGGTTGCTTGAAAGCGGGATTTGTCCGTCAAACAGTTTCCTATGCTACTTTTTCTCTTGTGTTACCCACGCCCGCACTGCCAGATAAATTAATAGCCCCAACGGCCCAACCATGAGAATGGAAAATAAAACGGGGGAGGTTATCCAGGCGGTTATTTGCCGTTCGCGGCTGTCCAGATAGGCCCAACGCCCTACAAACAGGTCAAAAGCTAGAAAATGCACCCAGGCGATGGTAGCTCCGGCGGGTTGCCCCAAAAGTGCAGCGATGGTGGCGAGGTTGGGGTTGGCTAAATCGCCCAGCACCCCGCCTAACTGGGGCAAAATTAGCGCAGTATAGAGGAGGGGGGCTGGCACCACCACCCACCATGATTGTATGATGCGGCGTGTCCAAACCCAATGGGGCAACAAAATCATCAACAGCCAAAAGGGCATAACGAGTAAGTTACTGAGTGAAAAGAGTGTGTCCATATGATTAAGAATCTGTTAGCTTTTAGCTATTAGCTGACGGCTGATAGCTAACGGCTGATAGCTGATAGCTGACGGCTGATAGCTGATAGCTGTTAAAGATCATGTTAAATGGTTTTGTTCTCCCATGACGTGATAAGACTCTGCAATCCAACCTGCAATTTCCTCATCCAACTCCTCTAAAGCGGTGATGCGGAAGTGGTGCCCAAACCAACGCGGGGCAAATTGTTCAATCTTTTGAAAACGCGGATTGTCTCGCTGGGTGGGAAAGGACAAATTACACAGCAGGTAAGATTTGCGCGGTATACAGCCGCCAAACCGCACCCGTACCTGAAAGACCAGGCGTGTTTTTTGGGGATGACTGTCACCGGGCCTATGGCCTGTACCATCTGCTCAAATTTTTGGTACATGACGAAAACATGGGGTTCGCTCCCGGCAAAAAGAGCTTGCAAACTGTATTTGCCACAGGAGTGCCACATATTGGGGCTGACAAACGTCTCGCCGCACTTTGGGCAAACCCACAAAGGTTTTTGTGTTAAATTTTCAGATCTTTCAGACATTCTACCTCTGTTGAACGACAAGTTGTTGTATGTTTGGTTCTAATTGGGCAAAAGCTGATAGGTTTCTCAATCATTATACCTGTTTACACGATACTACCGCTAATTATATCTGTTTCTGACGCGATTCTTTCAACTGGCGGTGACGAGGAAAACGGCCGATTTGCTCATTTCGGAAGGGTATGACTCAGCCTATGGGCGCGACCACTCAAGCGGGTGTGGCATCGGCGCATGATTGACCCGCTGGTAATGAAGGTGATTCAGGGGGCAGGTGTGTGAGGGGGGATCATAACCGACAGATTATTGTCTGGTTGTGTGAGGGTTGCCAGGTTTTGATCCTTGAGCAAATTTTTACTGGTAATGGATTTGTACGGCTACCCAATCCAAGAAAAAGTCGCGGTTTTTAGTAGAAGATGTTGCAATAATCCGAATTTGGAAGTTGCTGTTGTTTAATTCGCTGCTGTTCCAGGTATGCCCCCAGGTATCGGTTGGGCTTCCTAAGATGTAGCTGGTTTCGGCCGTTCCTAGATTGGCTGTAGATTTTGCTGTTGTCCAACTGCTTCCCCCATTCCACGATAACTGAACACACAATTTAGGTGTTCCGGCGGCACTATCAGACCAGGTATCTAATCTTACCTCAATGCCGTTAATGGTAGAGCCATTTGGAACCGTCACATTGTAATTGTAGAAAAGGTGTTTGTCTTTTGAGGCTGCGGTACATGAAGTGCTGGAGCTTGTGCCACTGTCGTAATCCTCTGCATAAAGGCCACCGTTTTGATAGGCGTTCGCCGGGGTGGTTTCAAAACCGTTATTGTCTCCTCCACTTGTTGCCATGTTTGATGTTGGGTTTAGAAATCCTGTTTGACTGGGTAGAGGGGTGTTTGTAGGGGTGGGTGTGGGGGTAGAAGAGGCGGTAGGGGTATTTGTTGGTGAAGGTGTATTGGTGGGTGTGTTGGTAGGCGTGGGAGTGGGAACGGCCGTATTGGTCGGTGTTGCAGTCGGTTCGGGTGTGTCGGTGGGTGTG
>CAZPEJ010000238.1:0-7579 GCA_964585465.1 uncultured Ardenticatenaceae bacterium | reverse complement strand
AAAACGGTTGGGGTATCTGGATATGCCCGATGACCTGATTATCGAGATAGAACAGGCCAATAAATTGCCCGCCAGAGAAGTCGCCATCATGGCTACCGGCACCCAGGGAGAACCTTCGGCCGTTATGGGGCAACTGGCGCGTGGCCGCCATCGCCGTTTTAGCATTCAGGCCGGGGATACAGTGGTCTTTTCTGCCTATGCCATCCCTGGCAATGAGGAAATGGTGTACCGCACCATCAACCAACTATTCCGGCGTGGGGCCGATGTGTTGTATGAAAAGGTTGCCAATGTGCATGTCTCCGGCCACGCCAGCCAGGAAGAGATGAAGCTGATGATCAACCTCACCCGGCCGAAGTACCTGATTCCAATTCATGGGGAACTCCGCCACCTGCGCCAACATGCGGCTATGGCGCGGCAGCTAGATGTGCCTGGGGAGCGAATTGCCATTATCGAAAATGGTACGCCGATTGATATGGATGCCAGCGGAATGGTGGTTGGCAATCGTCTACCGGGTGGGTATGTTTTTGTAGAAGGCACCGAGGTGAGTGATGCCAACTGGCCGGTGATGCGCGAGCGGGAAAAGCTGGCAAACAGTGGCTTTTTTATTGTGGTGGTGACACACAACGGCCGGGGGGATTTGATTGGCAAACCCGACATGATTAGTCGGGCTTTTGTGGATACGAACGTGGCGACGGAACTGCTGTCTGGGGCGGAGGAGACAATTAGCCGGTTGGTGAAGTTGTACGCCGGGAGCAAAGAATCTTTCAAAGAGCCGTTGGAGGACGCTTTATCCCGCTATTTGTATAATGAAACCGGGAAACGGCCGTATGTGCAGGTCGTGGTGAAGTAAAAAATTAAGGTTCTTTGGGAATCCAGGAGCTTGACAACCAATGAAACGTGAAACGTAAAACGTGACCAGAGAAATTTCACGTTTCACGTTTTGCGTTTCACGCCAAACCCCACAAAATCCGAAAGACCCAAAATTAATAACCAGGTAATGGTCTAAAAACAACTTCCCGTTTTGTTCGTAGTAACCGCTTCAGCGGTCTGAACGACGAACTCATTTCCACACCTATGTTCAAATTTACAACCCTTTACCGCCGGGTGGATGACGAAGAATCGCTAGAAACCTTTTTTTCCCAAACCCACCTGCCCCTGGGCGAACAGTTGCCGGGGCTGGTAAAAAGTGAGGTGAGCCGCATCACAGGCAAACCAGGCGGCGACTCCCGGTTTTTCATGGTGTATGAGCTTTATTTTGCGGATCAAAAAACGTTTGCCCAGGCATTAACCTCCCCCCCCGGCCAACAATTGATGTTGGCTCTCAAACCCTGGGCAGACCATAAAGTGATAACCTGGTTTTACGCAGACAGTTATGAAGAGGCGGCAAAGGAAAAACGGCCGAATTAGTTGTGAGATTGGAGATTCGGGATTAGAGATTGACCAATCTCTAATCTCCAATCTCTAACCCCCTTCAGCAAGATGTCAGTTTATGACCTTATGTAATATATCTGTGTCATCTGTGGTTAAAAAATATGACCCCACCTGATCCACCAAACTGGCCTATCGAAATTATCCGCAGCGACAAACGACACAAAACCGTCAATGCAGAAGTCAAAAACGGGGTTTTATTCATTCATGCCCCGGCCGCCATGACAGACGAAGCGTTAGCTCCTGTCATCGAAAAAATCCGACAACGTTTACAAAAACGGGCCCAACCCATTGCCCAAACGGATGCAGACCTGGAAAAACGGGCCAAAGAGTTGAACCGCGACTATTTCAAAGGGCAGTTACGCTGGCAATCTATCCGGTATGTCACTAACCAAAACACCAGATATGGCAGTTGTACCCCGGCCACCGGTACCATTCGCCTGAATCATCGCCTGGCCGACCTGCCCACCTGGGTGCGTGATTATGTGTTAATGCACGAGTTGGCCCACCTGAAAGAAGCAAATCACGGCCCCCGTTTCTGGAAATTGGTCAATCGTTACCCGTTAACAGAAAGGGCGCGAGGATATTTAATGGCTCTGGCGTTTGAAGAGGACACGATCTAACCATGAAAAACAACTGGCATCGTCTGTTGGCAATTGTGCGCTTGCGCTGTTCCCATTGCTGGCAAAACCCGGTGTTTGCGGGGGTGTTCAATATGCACGAAACCTGCCCTGTTTGTGGCATTAAACACGAACGGGAAGAGGGTTTTTTTATGATGTCAGTTTTTATTGGTTACTGTTTCTATTTTGTGTTGTTAATTCCGTTGGCTATCTGGTTATATCTTTTGGGGCTGCCGTTGTGGCAATTTATGGTAGCCATCACCCTGGTGTCAGTGGTGTTGATGACCCCTATTTTTCATTATGCGCGGGTGGTGTGGTTGCATGTGGATGAATGGTTAGACCCGCGCCCGGAACCAGGCACACAGGAATCGTGAGCTGGTTACTCCCCTTTGTCGCTGAGGAGGTTCAAGTGGCGATAACCGCGATTCCAGTAAATGAGGGGGGGGTCATCGGGGCGGGGGGTTTCGCTGGCTTGCACTTCGCCAATGTAGACGCTGTGGGTGCCCACGCGGTACCGGGCATAGACGGTGCAATCTAACCAGGCCAGGCAGTTTTTAAGGACGGGTGCGCCAGTAACGGCCGTTGTCCACTCCCCTTGCAAAAACCGATCCTCATCTTTTAACCAGGCAAACCGGTTCGACAAATCTATCTGTTCCTGAGCCAGGATATTGACCGCAAAAACCGCCCCAGCCCGTTCCAACAACGCATGACCACTGGCTCGATGGTCAATGGCAATCATAATCAAGGGTGGCTCTGGTGAAATGGAAGCAAACGCAGAAACGGTCAACCCGTGTACAGGTTCATTATCGGCCGTTTTGATGGTTATAATGGTGACACCTGCCGGAAAATGGCGCAGGGCATTACGGAACTGTTCAGAAGCAACTGTCATAAATAACTCCAATGGAAATTGTCGGTTTGAATGGTTATGATTTTAATACGGCCGATTTTATTTTGCACTAAAGTTTTTTTGGCAACGCCAAATGTTGGCGCACCAGGACGGCAATGTCTACCAGTGTGTGCAAGGATTGGGCCAGGCGGGCATGGTTTGGCCCCACTAAAATGGTAGGCACAGGGTTGCGAGTGTGTTGCCGGTGGTCTTTTTCCTCCAGGTTGCCGTGATCGCTAGTTATAATCAACAAACCCCGTTCCTCCTCCCAATTTGCCAACAACCCGCCCAATACGCTGTCTATCATTTCCAGGTGTTGCACCGCCGTTTCTAATGACCCACGATGCCCACGATGGTCGCTGGGCCAATGCTCAAAAAAGCTAAAATGGTATTGCCGGGCGATGTTGGCAATTTGCTGGCCTGCTTCTGGCAAGGTAAGTTGGGGGATGTCGGTGTATCCCAGGTGAGAACGCCACCCATCAGCGGTAAAATCGGGGCTAACGGCCCGGCCGTTTTTCAAATCTTCGGCCGTCATGAGGGGCAAACCTGCGCTGGTGGCGGCCAGGGGAACAGACGACAAAAGCCGTTTGCCACTGCCAACAGCCTCAAAAAAACCGGGTGGGTAGGGGGTGATGAGGGCTGCCCGGCCGCCAGATGCCACCACTTCATGAAATAAGGTGCCTTGTTCAATGATGGCGGCAACGGCCGAATTAGGTTTTGGCCCATAATGCTCCCCCACCAGTTGTGGAACGTTGCGCCCGGTCAAAATGGCGGCCTGTCCGGTTGCGCTTTGTGGTTTGCCCGGCATTCCCAGGTTGGCATCGGTAGGTACCAGGCTGGCGCGGGGGGTAGATATTCGGCCGTTTGTTGCCAGGTACCACTTTTCACCCAATAGCTGAGTCAAATGGGGCAAAATGGCGGTGACAAACGGGTTGACGGCCGGGTCTGGCCCACCCAGGCCTACCCCATCCATAAAAAAGAGGTGGACAAATTTAGCGGGATAATGATTAGCGTTCAAGCTGGAATTTTTGTGTTTACTTGTTGGAGATTGACCATTCGTAATCTCTAATCATGCAAAATTTGTTTTTGAACGAACCTGAAGTGTAATAGGGGCGACCCTTCTGGTCAATCAAACGGCCGATCCAAAAACAAGGGGTAACGATACAGCGACGGCAGTTAAAACTGCACCAACCTTTGCAAAGTCGGCCTGCGCCGACTGAAAACAAACGATAAAATTTTTGTAACGATTCACCGCAAAGAAAAGAGAAACCCTTTGTGTGTTTTGCGGTTAAATCCCAAAGAGGCTGAACAGTTGCAACAACTATTTAGAAAACGGCCGTTTTCTCTTGTACAATGGTAATTGAAATGGAAGATAGAAACCTGTTACACATCAACGAACAAATAACGCTGTCACTCGATGAGTTGCAATTTCGTTTTTCTGCCAGCAGTGGGCCAGGCGGGCAGCATGTCAACAAAACGGAAAGCAAAGTGACCCTATTTTTCGACATTGCCCACTCTCCCAGCTTGAACGAGGAAGCGCGCGCCCGTCTGTTACACAAGTTGGCAAATCGGCTAGACAAAGAAGGGGTCTTACAAATCCAGGTACAAGAGTCCAGAAGCCAGTTAAAAAACCGGGAAACGGCCGTTTCCCGCCTGCAACAACTACTAGCCGAAGCCCTGAAACGGCCGAAACCCCGCCGCAAAACCAAACCCAGCCCCACCGCCCGCGAAAAACGGCTGCAAGAAAAAAAACAACACAGCCAGAAAAAACAAAACCGTCAACAAGAATGGGAATAACCATCCTCACCAAAAAACCGAGTTTCTTTGAAAAACTCGGTTTCTCAGGTTCTCCATCCCTACAACACCACCCCCGCCGGATCATTCCCCGCATCCAGCATCGCCTTTTTCACATCCACCTGGCTCAACAAAGTCACCCCCACCACAAAAAAGATAATCAGCGTCACAATCGCTATCCGCTGAGAACCCGTCACTTGCACCGCCGCCGCAAAAGCCAGCGGCCCCAACCAGGAAGTCCCTCGTTCGCTAATCTCATAAAAACCAAAATACTCCGCTTCATGATTCGCCGGAATCATCTGGGCAAACAGCGAACGGCTTAACGCCTGTGAACCACCCAGCACCAAAGCCACAACAAAACCCAGAACAAACAGTTGCGTTTCATTGTATAACAGGGCATAAGCATAAATAACCAACCCCGACCAGATAACCAGACTGATGAGAATGGCCCGTTTTGCCCCAATGCGCGAAGCGATATACCCAAACAACAACGCCCCGCCAAAAGCCACAAACTGAATCATCAACACCAAGATGAGCAACTTATCCGTTTCTACCCCCAACTCGTCAGCCGCAAACGCCGTAGCCACAATAATCACAGTTTGAATCCCGTCGTTATAAATCAGGTAAGCGATGAGATATTGCAACGTTTTGGGGTATTTACGCCGCATCTCACTCAGCGTGCGAAGGATTTGGCGAATACCATGCGAGAAGATATTGCTGCCTTCTGGCAATTGGCGAGCTGCCTCGCGCACCCGCAAACGCTGGTGAGGAAATAAATAGGTAAACAACAGCCACCACACCCCGGCACTCGCCAGACTGATTCGCACCGCCAACCCGGTATCTTCCATCATGGTAATTAACCCCAAATTCAGCAGCAGCAACAACCCACCGCCCAAATACCCCAGACCAAACCCGCGAGAACTCACCGAGTCACGCTGATCGGGTGAAGCGATGTCGGGCAAATAGGCGTTGTAAAAGACGATAGCTGCGCCAAAACACAAATTTGCCACAATTGCCAAAACACTTGCCAGAACAACCGCCCCGTTGGTACCTAAAAGCGGCATATCGGCCTGGATGAAAAATAAAAAGAGGGTGATAACGGCCCCGGTGTAGGCAAAACTCAATAACATTCGTTTTTTCAAGTTGGTATAGTCGGCAACGGTACCTAAAACAGGCAGGAAAAAAACTTGCAAAAAGACAGACAGGGAGGTGGAAAAAGGGAAAATGGCTGCGGGCTGCACGGGCACCCCAAAAATCATCAAAGGTGTCTGGCTAGACTCCGCCAGAGCCAGGATATAAGGGCCTAATAAAGCGGTAATTACGGTGGTACTGAAAGCCGAATTGGCCCAGTCGTACATTGTCCAGCCTAAAATTTCCCGTTTGTCGTTCAAGGTGGTTCCTCCTGTGATTGGGTAAGGCGGCTGTCTCACTGCCCTACAATGATGAATAAAAAGCGAGGTGTATTTTACCTCGCTTCTGTATTACTCTTCTTCTTCTAAAAATTGTTGCGGTGCAAAGAGTTGGTTCAAACAAGGGTCATAATCGTCGCCTAAAATGACCTGATAATCATACGCCAGGGCGTTCTCTTCGCTTAATTCGATGGCAGAAATGCGCTGGTGGAATATCCAGCTAACTAACCATTCATAGGCTTGTTTGAAGTTGGGGTGGGCATAACGCAAGAGGGTGGTTGCACCTTCCTGGGGTTGGGCTTCGCCGATGATGGGGATAAACCCATACCAGGCCAGGTTATCGGCGGCCAACGTTGCCAGATCGGGGTTGTTGGTGGCGTTGATAATTTCGACGTAGATGGGTTCGTGGTTGGCGCGGTTGAGGTTGGGTGGCTGGAAAAGGCGGCGGAAGGTTTCTTCCATCATGTTTGGCCCTTCCCAGATGGGGAGTTGGGCACTGGCATTGCTGACGGGTACGGTCCAGGGTTGGGTTTTGCCAGCCAGGTAGAGGTGTTGCACCCCGTTTTGCCGCACGGAGGGGGCCAGGGCGGCAAGTTGTAGGATACGGCCGATATCCATGTCTGTGTCTACTGATTCTTGAAACGTCTGCCACAGGGTAGGTACCTGGGAAATCAACCCCAAATCTACCCCCTGGTTGAGCAAGGCGTGTAATAGCTGCTGTTGCCGCCGCCCCCGGTCAAAATCGCTGGTGGTGAGGCGGGAGCGGGCATACCACAAAGCTAAATCCCCATCCATGTGATACACCCCAGGCTCTAAGGCAAATTGCGCCCAATTTTCTTCTACATTGGGGTCGAGTTCGGGCGAGATGAGCCGCCAATCCTGCAACCGACAACTGACATTGATGTCCACCCCGCCAATGGCATCTACCGCCGATTTGAAACCAGTAAAATCTACCCGCGCGTAGTAATGAATGGGCACCCCAAAGTTGTACAGGATGGTTTGTTTCAGTAAATCCACCCCACCCAGGGCAGTAGCATTGGTAATTTTGTCCATAATGCGCCCAGGCATGTACACATACAGGTCGCGGGGCACCGACAAAATGGAGGCGGTAGATTCTTCCCGGTTGAGCGACACGATGAGGATGGTGTCGGAGCGGGTGTTGGGGTCGCTGCCTAGCGGGGCATCGCTGCCAAGTAACAAAATGTTGGTCACGTCCTCAGAGAGTTCAAAGGTAGGCACCGGAGATGGAACGGCCGTTGGTGGGGTGGGAACTCCCTCACGCCAGATAACCGTACCCGTCACGGCCAGGGTGGGGTCAACCTGGGGTATGCTGGTGGTGGTGATGGTGGGGGGCTAGGTGTGGGTGGGTGCGGGGGTGCGGGTGGCGGGTTTGTAGGGGGTGGGGCTAGGGCCAGGGGTGGGTGAACCCGGCGGGGTAGGGG
>CAZPEJ010000237.1:0-7585 GCA_964585465.1 uncultured Ardenticatenaceae bacterium | reverse complement strand
CAAAAGCCCCGTTGACGGGGCGTTGTTTCTAGCACGGCGGCTTTAGCCCCGTGCCCTCGTGTCCCGTGCCCTCGTATCCCGTGCCCCGTGCCCTCGCGCCCAGAGTGTTTGACCATTCCCTTTGCCTGTTCTATAATCTTCCTTAACCCCAAATGAGAGGGAAAACTGGTTTTGTAACAATTCAGACATGTAATGATGTTTGCCCGCTTTTTATTGTGTATGTACCTGGAAATGACTGGGCTCCAGGGGGAGCCACAGCCTTGACCGACCCCCACCCAGAGTTGCCTGACCCCCATAGACGGAACAATCGTCTGCAAGATTGCTGGCCTGTTTGGTTGCCAGGCTGTTTTTTGCCTATCTGCTTGCTGGATGGTCTCTACCCCATTGGAAAACCATGTTAACTGTGCTTGTTATTTTTACGGCCGTTTCACTGATGATTTTTATCACCGGGTTGTATGTAGCGGCCGAATTTGCTACCGTTTCGGCCCGCCGCACCTACATCAGCCAGATGGCTGGTGAGGGCAACCGTATTGCCCAATCCTTGTTAGGTTTTATGGAAAATAGCCAGTCGTTAGACCGGTATGTGGCGGCCTGCCAGGTGGGTATCTCCATTTCTTCCCTGGTGCTGGGTATTTATGGCGAAAACGTGATTGCCGAACGGCTCATTCTTCCCCTGGCGCAACTCATTGAGCAGGTTGAACCGTTATTAGGTATTGAATCATCCCCCGGTGTAGCGGAAAGAGCCGCCGACTATATCGCTGTCACAGGGGTGTTGATTGTCTTAACCATTTTTCAAGTTATTTTAGGCGAATTGTTTCCCAAGTCGGTGGCGATTCAATACCCGGAGCAGGTGGCATTGGGGCTAGTATGGCCGATGAAATGGTCGTTAGGGCTGTTTCGGCCGTTAATTTGGTTCTTTAACGGTAGTGGCAATTTGATTTTGCGCCTGTTGGGGCGTAACCCGCATGAAAAAACCGCTACTTTCCACTCGGCCGAAGAGATTGAACTGCTGGTGACAGAGAGCCACGAGGGGGGGCAAATTGATGACCGGGAGCGGCAACTGTTACGGAATGCGTTTCGCCTGCGGGAGTTGACTGCACGGCAAGTGATGGTGCATCGAACGCGCCTGGTGGCGGCTCCAGTCAATAGCCACATCCTGGATTTAATCAACCTGGCAATTGACGAGGGGTTTTCCCGTATTCCTCTCTACCGCGAGACGATTGATGACATCATTGGGTTTGTGCATGTAAAGGATTTGTTCCGGCTGCATGTGCAAAACAAGGAGGAGATTCAACCGGTGATTCGGGAAGTGGTGCATGTGCCAGAGATGATGCTGGCAGTAGATGTGTGGGAGATTTTGAATTCACGGCGCAAATATCTGGCGATTGTGTTTGACGAATATGGGGGCACGGCCGGTTTGATTACCTTTGAGGATTTGATCGAGGAAGTGTTTGGAGAAGTGCAGGATGAGTTTGATGATGAAATGGCGTTAATTGCCAGGGGCAAAGACGGCCGTATTTATCTGCGGGGCGATTTGTTGGTGACGGATGTGAACGAATATCTGGAGCTAGAACTGCCGGAGGAAACGGCCGATACCCTCAGCGGTCTCGTTTTGAGCGAATTGGGCCGGCCAGCAGTAGCCGGGGACGAAATGACCATCGGGCAAACGTTATTGCGGGTGGAGGCGGTGGAAGATTTAGGGGTGTCGGAAATCTCTTTGTTACTCCCCAGTGCCGAAGCAGATGCTTCGTTAACCGCCTTGAACGAGTGGGAAGTGGCAGAACATGAGTAAATTGTTGTGGCTGACTCTGGGCATTCCAGGGATGAGTTTGTTCGTTTTGCTGGCGGCGGTGGGGGAAAGTTTGCCTTCCATCTCGACGCTGCTCTTGCCCATTGGGGCGATTTTCTTTTTTGTCCTACTCAATGGTTTTTTTGTGGCGGCCGAGTTTGCCATTATCGGGGTGCGTTCCACACAGCTAGAGCCAATGGCAGAAGAAGGCCACAACGCAGCCGCAAAGGTGTTGGCGGTTCTCAATTCGCGCTCGGCACAAGACCAATATATTGCGACTGCCCAATTGGGAATTACAGTTGCCACATTGGGGTTAGCCATGTATGGGGAGCCGCAGATTGCCCATTTTGTCGAGCCGTATCTGGCCCAATGGATGGACGTGGAAGCAGAAACGGCCGTTGTGCAAACCGTTGGTTACATCTTCTCCCTCAGCCTGCTCACCTACCTGCACATCGTCGTGGGAGAAATGGTGCCCAAATCTATGGCCCTCTCCGATGCTGTGAAGACGGCCCTACTCGTCTCGCGCCCCATGCAATGGACAGTAAAGTTGTTGCGCCATCCGGTACGAATGCTTAATGCCATCGGTAATCGGCTGCTCCACCTCTTCCGTGTGCCCCCCGTACAAGGTCATGCGCGGGTGCTTTCCGCCGAAGAGTTGGAACTGATTGTCAGCGAAAGTGCCGAAGGAGGCATTTTGAATGAAGAAGAGGAGGAGATGATCCTCAACATCTTCGACTTTAGCGAACGACTGGTGGGGCAGGTAATGACCCCACGCACCAAAGTACAGGCCATTCCCCACAACATGTCCACCGAAAACATCCTGGCTCTGGTCGCCAGCAGCCGCCACAGCCGCTTCCCCGTTTACGAAGAAGACCTGGATCACATCATTGGGATGTTGCATGTCAAAGATTTGCTGCGGCAGCGGGTTCGCCGCCAGGGGCCACTAGACATTCGGCTGCTGTTGCGGCCTGTGCCCGCCGTACCGGAGGATCATTCGGTGGCGGTGCTGTTGGCGGCCTTCAAACGTCAACATTTGCACATGGCTATTGTGCTGGACGAATTTGGCGGGGTGGCTGGTATTGTTACGTTGGAAGATTTGGTAGAAGAAGTGGTGGGGGAAGTGCGCGACGAATTTGACCAGGAGCGTGAACCGTATTTGGAAATTGAGCCTGGGGTGTTGGAAGTGGTTGGCAACTACCTGGTAGATGATTTGGCAGAGGATGTGTACCTGGGCGGGGAGGATGAATTGCCAAATGTGGAAACGGTCGGTGGGTTAATTGTCACTCGTTTGCGACGGCCGCCTAAAGTGGGGGATGAAGTGGTGTACCATGAACATGTTCACTTTAAGGTGTTGGATGTTGACGGCCGGGCAGTGACACGGGTGCGAATTGAGTTCCCTGTTCACAGTGATAAACCTGGGGAGAGGAAAGAGATTGGAGATTAGAGATTGGAGATTTTCCAATCCCCAATCTTGTTTAATAAATTGTTCCGCCGGACAAATCGAGGGGTTCGCACTGTTCCGTTAACAGGCTATAGGTGTTGTTGTGGCTGACATAAACCACACCGTCGCAGGTGGGGCAGGTGGCTACGTACTCCATGTCGGAGCTGGAGACTTTTTGCCAGGAGTTGAGGGTGTGACCGTGTAAGCTGGCAGCAACTTCGGCCTCGCGCATTCGGTGTCCCAGGTCGGAAGCCAGCCCGGCTTCGCCGCTTTGTTTCATTTTTTCGCCAGCCACAATGAGGGCACGAACGGCCGATGCCCGTACCAGGTTTTCGGGGACTTCGGTGGGTAGGCCAGATACTTTTTCCAACAATGCCTGCAAAGCCAGGGCTATTTCCTGGCGGGTGGCTGTGTCATACTGCGGCACCAGTGACCCTTCTTCTAACAGGCCAGAGAGATAAAAAACGGCCGTTTTCAGGTGTGCCAGTTCGATTTCTGCGGGTTTGTTCATTGTCCGTTCCGTTTCTTGATGGCATATTGCGTCAAACACGTCATACGCAATACGTCATACACCACTCGCTCAATTACCGATATTCAGGCAGCCACTCCCCGTGAGCCGCAATCAAATCATCTACCATTGCCCAAATCTGGTCAAGAGATAACTCGGCGGCTGTGTGTGGGTCTAACATGGCGGCGTGGTAAATATGTTCTCGTTTGCCTGTTAGAGCCGCCTCTACCGTCAAGGCTTGTACGTTGATATTGGTTTGCATCAGAGCCGCCAGGTGGGGGGGCAATGAGCCGATGCGGGTGGGTTGAATGCCATTTTTATCTACCAGGCAAGGCAGTTCGACACAACATCCCGGTGGCAGGTTGTCAATTAAACTATTGTTAGTCACATTGCCATAAATTACGCGGGGTTGGCCCGTTTCCAGGCTGTGAATGATGAGTGAGCCATACTCGTGGCTGCGCTCGACGGCCAGGGGAATATCGCTGCTTTCCAATACCTGGCGCATCATTTCCCAGGCTGTAATCTGGTTTTCACATCGGCTGATGTATTCGTCCAGGGGAATGTTGAACTGGTTGATCAGGTCGGGGCGATCCCGTTTGATAAACCAGGGGACGTATTCGCTGAAATGTTCGCTGGACTCGGTGACAAAGTAACCCACTCGTTTGAATAGTTCGTATCGGACGCGGTTCCATTCGGGCACGCGGCCTTCGGCCAATACCTGGCGCAATCGGGGATAGAGGTCTTCGACGGAATCGGCCGTTTTCCGTTGCAAACTGAGGTAGAAGGCCATGTGGTTAATTCCAGCACACACATAGTGAATTTCTTCGACCGGAACCCCCATGTCGCGGGCCAGCTGTTCGGCCGTTCCTTGCACACTATGGCATAATCCAACGGTTTTAATGCGGGTGGCGCGGTTGATGGCCCAACAGTTGATGGCCATGGGGTTGACGTATTGCAAAAAGGTGACATCGGGGCATAGTTCTTCCATGTCGTGGCACATCTGCAACAAGACGGGGATGGTTCGTAGACCACGCATGATGCCGCCAATGCCCAATGTGTCGGCAATGGTCTGGCGCAGGCCATACTTTTTGGGAATCTCAAAATCTATAACGGTGCCGGGTTTGTAACCAGCCACCTGAATCATGCAGATGGCGTAATCTGCTCCATCCAGTGCAGCGCGGCGGTCGAGGGTGGCTTCGATTTTCGGCCGTACCCCCAAAGTTTGTGCCACTTTATGGGCGACAATCTCGGAAGTACGCAGACGTTCCGAGTCAATGTCGTGCAGGGTAATGGTTGTGTGGGCTAATTCGGGGAAACTGAGGATGTCTCCCATCAGGTTTTTGGCAAAAACGGTGCTACCAGCACCAATAAAGGTGATTTTGGGCATTTTATCGCTCCAAGATAATAGACATTATCGGGATTAACTTTACGGAGGCGCAGGGAGGGAAAACTTTCTGCGACTCTGCGCGAGAAATCTTATTGCCGATAAACTCAAATAAGCTCTAATAAAGTGTTTGACGCAGAGATTACAAAAAAGTCTGTATCACTGTGCAAATAATCTATCCTGTTTGTCGTCAATTATAACGGTGTGAACGGTAACGGGCGAAAGGAAAGGAGGGTGCATGGAATGGAAACGGCCGTTACAATATCAGTCTCAACTTATCTTTCACACCAAGTATCAAAAGGGGAACTGATGAAGGATTGGCAAAAACGAAAACGATTGGAAACGGCCGTTTCTGGGGCACAACCTGACCGTGTACCTGTTGCTCTGTGGCGGCATTGGCCGGGGGATGACCAGGATGCAGCAGCTTTGGCGGCGGCACATTTGAAGTGGCAGCAGGATTACGACTGGGACGTGTTAAAGGTTGGCCCGGCTAGCAGTTATTCTGTGCGGGATTGGGGCGCGGAAGATCGTTGGGTTGGGCATATCGAAGGCACCCGCGAATATACCCATCGCCCGGTATTGTACCCGGAAGATTGGGCCAGGCTGCCTTTGCTGCAACCTACACAAGGCATGTTAAACACTCAGTTAGAGGCGTTGCGGCTGGTGGGGCAAGGGGTGGGCGAAACCGTGCCGTTTATTGCCACGATTTTTGCCCCACTTTCCCAGGCGCGTCACCTGGCGGATAACGAACCGATGTTGAGCCATATGCGCCGCCACCCCGATCTGTTCCGGCAAGGGCTGGAAACGATCACCGAAAGCACGATTCGGTATATCGAGGCGGCCAAAAAGACGGGAATTAGTGGCATTTATTATGCCATTCAACATGCCCGCTACCCGGCCATGAGTGAGGCAGAGTATCGGGAGTTTGGACGGCCGTTTGATTTGCGGATTCTGGAAACGGTGCAAGACCTGTGGCTGAATATGGTTCACCTGCATAGCACCGACGTGATGTTCCACCTGGTAGCGGATTATCCCGTCTCTATCCTCAACTGGCACGACCGGGACACAGGGATTTCTCTGGCAGAGGGGTTGAGGCAGATCAAGGGGGCAGCCAGCGGTGGGGTTTCTCAGTGGACACTGCATCAGGAAGCCCCCACCGGTACGCTGGCTGAAATCCAGGACGCATTACACCAAACAAACGGCCGTCGCCTGCTGTTGGGTACGGGTTGTGTCGCAATGGTCACTACCCCATTACGGAATATCCGCGCCCTGCGGGAAGCAGTGGGATAGTAGATAGTGAACAGTGGACAGTGGACAGTGAACAGTGGACAGTGAACAGTGAACTGTGAACAGTTCAGAGTACTGAGTACTGAATACTGAATACTGGGTACTATTTACCGTTCACTACCTCGCTTCTCTCTGTGCGGCTTCCCAGCCGAGGATGGCTTTTTTGCGGGTGCTGCCCCAGCGGTATTGCCCTAATTCGCCTGCTTTGCGGATGACGCGGTGGCAGGGGATGAGATAACCCACTGGGTTGTGGGAGAGGGCGGTGCCAATGGCGCGGGAGGCTTTGGGGTTGCCAATCCAGGTGGCGATGGTGTCATAGGAAACGGCCGTTCCCAACGGGATATTCAAAAGTGCCTGCCACACCTTTAACTGAAAATTGCTCCCTTGCAGATATAACTTCAGCGGAGCCGGGTGGGTTGGTGGAGAAAAGATACGCTGGATATATGTTTCCGTCTGGCTGGCATCGGCCTGCAAGGCAGCCAGAGGCCAGTTTTGCCGTAACCCATTCAGGGCCGTTTCGCGCTCCCCGTCCACCACAAATGTCAACCCACAAATGCCCCGTTCTGTCATAGCCAATAAACATTCCCCAAACGGGGTGTCGTGAAAACCATACACAATGGTCAGTCCGGCCCCTTTGCGCTTAAATTCGCCAGGGGTGACGGCTTCCGAGGTGATAAACAGGTCATGCAAACGGCTAGGGCTGGATAATCCTGCTTCATAGGTAACGTGTAACAAATCTTGGGAATCTGCCAGTAGTTGTTTGGCGTATTCAACGGTGAGAAATTGTAAAAAGCGTTTGGGGCTGATACCTGCCCAGCGGGTGAACAGGCGTTGGAAATGGTATTCGCTCAGGCCAATGTGATCTGCTACTGCTTTCAGATCGGGCTGGGTGTGAAAATTTTGCTCTAAATAACGAATTGCCTGCTCAATGCGAGTATAATCGGCCGTTTGGTTGGGGGTGATTGGGGTAGACATGATTCTCCTGGTTTCAAGTTTCGGGTTTCGGGTTTCAAATTGGGAAAAGTGTGTTGTTTCTAGTGGGTATTGTGCCAGAGGAAACGATCTTTCTCCACCCGATTCTTGCTTTTTTTGTGGGTAACGGCTGGTTGACTAACAGATTTAATGGTTACGGCATCGGATGAAAAGCGGATAAACGGATAATACTCGACTTCCCAT
>CAZPEJ010000236.1:0-7667 GCA_964585465.1 uncultured Ardenticatenaceae bacterium | reverse complement strand
TTGTGGTAAACGGGTTGATACATTTGGGAGCGAATAAAGGCATGTAAGTCGTCTGGTTTGGGGACGGTTGCCAACTCTTGAGTATAGGCCACTTCACTAACGGCCGTTGCAATGGCCGCAGATACTTCTCGAATGCGGGTGAGAGCGGGATACACCCGTCCCTCGGCCAACTCCTCTTCTGTTACCAGTTTGGCTAGCGTTTTGGCTGCTGCCATAAACATCTCATCTGTGACAAACCTGGCTCCACACGTTACCACACTCAGCCCCACACCTGGGAAAATGTAGGAGTTATTCCCCTGCCCCGGTACATGGGTACGGCCGTTCAGCGTAACAGGTTGGAAGGGGCTACCACTGGCAAAAATGGCCCGGCCGTTTGTCCAGCGATACGCCTGCTCGGCAGTGCATTCCGACTTGGAAGTGGGATTAGAGAGGGCAAAAATAATCGGCCGTTTGTTCAGTTGGGCCATTTTTTCCACAACAGGACGGGTAAAAGTGCTGCCTTGCCCCGACACACCAATCAGGGCTGTTGGTTCAATGGCTTCTATGGCTGTCAACAGGTCAGAAAAATAAGGAAAATCGTGGGCATACGGCAGTTTGTGTTCGACCAAATCGGTGCGGCTGTTTATCACCAACCCTTTAGAATCCACAAACCAACACTTTTGCCGGGCAGAATCGGCCGTTTCACCCTCCTCCACCATCCCTGCCACCAGCAAATCCGCAATGCCAATCCCCGCTTCCCCGGCCCCCAAAAATAGGAAGGTGTGGTCACACAAACGGCCGCCAGTCAGGCGCAAGGACGTAAATAGCCCGGCGACAGAAACAGCAGCCGTCCCTTGAATGTCATCATTGAAGGTACACACCCGGTTACGGTATTTCCGCAGCAGGCGAAACGCATTGTGATTACCAAAATCCTCGAACTGAATTAACGCCCGAGGGAAATGGTGGTGAACGGCCGTTACAAACTCCTCAACAAACGCATCATACACATCCCCTTGAATACGGCGTTGCGCGGAGCCAATGTACAACGGATCATTGAGCAGTTTTTCATTATTGGTGCCCACGTCCAGGGTAATCGGCAGCGTGTAAGCCGGGTCAATCCCCGCGCAGGCCGTGTACAATGACAATTTGCCCACCGGAATACCCATCCCATTTGCTCCCTGGTCGCCCAGCCCCAAAATTCGCTCCCCATCCGTCACCACAATCACCCGCACATCTTCATGCGGCCAGTTTTGCAGCAGGCGGTCAATACGCCCCCTGTCTGCCAGCGAAATGTACAAACCACGCGGCCGACGGAAAATATGCCCAAATTCCTGGCACGCCTGCCCAACAGTGGGGGTGTAAATAATGGGCATCATCTCTTCCAGGTGATCCATCACCACCCGATAAAAAAGTGTTTCGTTCCGGTCTTCCAGACTCAGCAAAAAGATATATTTTTCCAGGTTATTAGGTTTTTGGGCAAAATTCTCCATAATACGTTTGGCCTGCTCTTCCAGGGTAGCCACTCGCGGCGGCAGCAACCCACGCAAAGCAAACGTATCTCGTTCTGCTTCGGTAAAAGCAGTTCCTTTGTTCAGTAGCGGGTCATGTAATAAGTTCGTTCCTACGGGAATCGGCTCGTGAGAAATTGGGTGATTCATGGCAAAATGCCTCCTGCGGGTAACAATTAGCTACCAGCGATTAGTTATCAGCTTTCAACTTCTTTTGCTGATAACTTTTCTCTGGACTATACCGCCGACAGGGAAACCAACAGAAGGGGCAAAAGGCATAGAAGGCGCGTGATGTTTGTCAGGTTTTGAACGGCCGTCGTTAGAAACTGCACCAATCACTGATACAATTCTCCCATGACAAATACACCCGAAATGCAGGCCAACGACGTGATTGAAATTTTGGAACTTCTCGACCAAAACGGTATCGAAGTGTATGTAGATGGCGGGTGGGGAGTGGATGCCTTGCTGGGTCGGCAAACTCGCCGCCACACAGACCTGGACATTGCTATCCAACATCAGTATGTGACAAAACTGCGTAACTTATTGGCAGAACAGGGCTATCGGGAAATTCCGCGTGATGATAGTTGGGAATGTAACTTTGTACTGCAAGATGCCCTGGGGCATCAGGTGGATGTCCATTCCTACACCTTTGATGAACAGGGCAACCACATATTTGGGGTGGCTTATCCTGTTGACTCCTTGACCGGAAGTGGTTGGATCAATGACAAACTGGTGAAATGTATTTCTCCGGCCTGGATGGTGCAGTTTCACACCGGGTACCCGTTAGATGAAAATGATTATCGGGATGTCAAGGCTCTCTGTCACCACTTTGGCCTGGAAATGCCAGACGTATATCGGCCGTTTGAACAAGGCGTACACACGGAGGGTATGAACTGACGTTTTTATTAAAGTTAATTCCAATAATGTCTAATGAGATTGGAGGTGGGTAAATTGTTAATCTCCGATTTCTGCCAAAATACCAGCCAGCGTTTCTACTAACAAATCCGCATTTGCCAACGAAAAAGGCATAGGGGGGCGGATTTTTACCACGTTGTGAAATGGCCCGTCTGTGCCTAACAAGATGCCCTGTTGGCGCATTCGGTTGGCGACATAGGTGGCTTCGGCGGCGGCTGGTTGCAAAGTGACCCGATCCTGTACCAGTTCTACCCCCAAAAACAGCCCCGACCCCCGCACATCTCCCACAATGGGGTATTGCTGCACAAACGGCCGTAATCCGGTCAGTAATCGCTCTCCCACCTGCCAGGCATGGGTTTGTAGCTGCTCTTGCTGCATCACCTCTAAAACTGCCAGCCCAATAGCGCAGGAAACGGTATTGCCGCCAAAGGTGGTAAAAAACTCCATACCGTTGTTAAATGCCTCGGCAATGGTGGGTGTTGTCACCACAGCCGCAATGGGGTGGCCGTTGCCAATGGGTTTCCCCATTACCACAATGTCTGGTGTGACCCCGTGCGCCTCAAAAGCCCAAAAGTGGGAACCAATACGGCCGTATCCTGTTTGCACCTCGTCCGCAATACACACCCCACCCGCCTGCCGCACGGCTCGATAAACGGCCGATAAATACCCCGGTGGCATAAAAATCTGCCCCCCAACACTGGGACAGGTTTCTGCAATGTAGGCGGCAACGGCCGTTCCCTTTTGGCGCAAGTTTTCAATAACGGCCGTGACATGGCTGGCGTACTTTTCCCCAGCTTGCGGGTCATCCTGACGGTATAACCCGCGATAGGTGTCAGGAATGGGGGTAGTATGCACCCAACCCGGTGCCCCACTTCCCCCCGGCCCATCATGTTTATACGGGCTGATGTCAATTAACGTATTGGTATTGCCGTGATAAGCCGCCTCCAACACAATCATATCCCGCTGCCCGGTGTAACTGCGGGCCAGGCGAATCGCCAGTTCGTTGGCCTCGCTGGCAGAGTTGAGAAAGTAACAGACGGATAGCGGCTCTGGCAAGGTGGCGGTTAACTGTTCTGCATACCGGTTGAGAAAATCGTGTAAGTAACGAGTATTGGTATTTAACACCCCCATTTGCTGCTGCCCGGCGCGGACAACTTGTGGGTGGCAGTGCCCCACATGCGGCACATTGTTGTAGGCATCCACATATTGCCGCCCGGTTTCATCATACAGATATTGCATCCACCCTCGCACTACCTTCACCGGCTCCCGATAACCAATGCTCAAATTGCGCCCAAGTTTTTGCTGCCGTACCGCTAAAGTTTCCCGTTTTTCAGGTTCGCGGCGGGGGAAAAGGTGGGCTGGAATGTGTAACAGCAGGGCTGGATCGGGCGATAGACTGCACCAGACGGCCCGCTGGCTGGCACGCCCTACCCCTGGGAAATTCACGCCTAGCTCTAACAGGTCCGTGATAAGTTGCAGGTGCAGGTGGGGTGTCCAGCCGCCGTTAACGGCCGATACACCAATGGTTGCCAGCTTTTCCCCCTGGGCAACAGGTTTACCAGGGTACAACCCGTCGAGTGATTCCAGGCTCAAATGGCCGTACAGGGTGAAAAATTGCCCCCCTTCATCTGTTTTATGTTGCAAAATGATGACCGGGCCATAATCCAACGGGGCAGCCAGATTGGCAAAGGCATAAACCGTGCCAGCCAACGGGGCATAAACAGGTGTTCCCGGCGGCACAAATAAATCAATGCCCAGGTGAATGGTACGCCGTTCGTCGGTGGGGCGGGGGCCGGTGGCAAAGGCCGGGGTGGTGTAAAGAAGGCGGGCTTCATCATAACGGCCGATTCCCACCACTGCCCCCTGTTCTGCCATTACCCGCTGCAAAACCTGGCTGATGGCTGGTTCGCTCAAATCGGGCAGTTGCATCAGGGAACTGCCAATAGACAGGTCAAAAACCACACAGGCACTTTTTTCTAATGGGTCGGCCAAAATGGGGGCGACTGTTTGCTGCTTGAGCCAGTTGACAATGGCCGGGCTGGCAGCAACGGGGGGAAACCCGCAGGCGTGACGCAAAACGGCTTCAGCCAGGCGGGGGGGGATTTTGGCTAGTTGTGGCAGGGTGCGGCGGATGGGTTGCTGGCTGATGCCCAGGTACTCGTCCGATGGGCGTTGCTGCTGCTGGTGGGCAGCCAGGCAGACGCTGACACAGAGCCGCAGGCACACCAGGGGGAACAGGGCAGCTACTTCGGTTTCGCTGAGGGGATAAACGGCGTGATACCCTTGAACAATGTGGGCTGCGGCTGCCAACGGATCGGGTTTGTCCAGGATGGCATAGGCAATGGCGATGGCTAAGTCTGCTACTGTGAAGCTGTGTACCATGTCGCCCAGGTCAATTAAACCCGTCACCTGGGGCAAACGGCCGTTACTGCCACTCCCCCCTGTGACCAACACGTTGTAATCGTTGGCATCGTTGTGGATGGTGGTGCGGCGGAGTTGGGGCAATAAGGGGGCGGTGTGTTGGGCAAAATCGGCCGTTAATTGTTCCACCAGTTGGCGTATTTCTGGGTTGCCAATGGTTTGAATGTGTTGCTGCACCACCTGTAAGCCGTTGGCTAAGTCCCAATGGAAGGTGCGGTGAATGGCGGGGTGGTCGAAGGTTGTTAATGCCTGGTCTAGTTGCCCTAGTCGCTGCCCCAGGTTGTGTAGCAGGTCGGGCGAATGCCACTTTACTGTTCCCATTGGCTGGCCCGGCAAATAAGCAACTAGCCATACCAGATGTTCATGATTGCCCAGGGGAACGGCCGTTAAGGTTTTTCCGTCTAGCGTTGGGTAGACGGTCTGGCAAAACCCTAAGTGGGCTAGATGGGCCAGGGCTTGCTGCTGGGCTTGCAGGAAAAGGGTGTTTTCCTGGGCGTTGCTTATTTTTAAGACAAATTGTTGTCCAGAAGCAGTTTGCAGCCGGAAGTTTTGGTCTCGTTCGCCGGGGAGCGGGGTGGCGGTGGTTTGTAAACCATATAAGGTGTGGGCCAGGGAAACGGCCGTTTTTTCATCAACAGTTGGGGTGAAGTGGAGCAGGCTCATAAAGAGGTTATTGTGTATTGCGTATTGCGCTGTGGCCCCTTTACACAATACACAATACACGCTATATGAACTATTGCAGGTTGTAGTGGAAGGGGAACAGGGCCACCGGAATCAGTTTGAAATGTTGCATGGCAAAGGGCAGGCCAACAATGGTAATTGCCAGCAGCAGACCACCTGTTAAATGGGCGATGGCAATTTCCCAACCAAAAAGAACGACCCACAACAGGCTAAAAACAGCTTTGAGAAGGCCACCTGGATTATCTGACTCCACTACTTCTTTGCCAAAGGGGGTCATGGTCGCCACGCCTAAACTCATGGCCTGGGTGCCCAGGGGAATGCCCACAATGGTGACACACAGCAGCAGCCCGCCGAGGATGTAACCAATAGCCGCCAGAAAACCGCCAAAAATCAACCAAACTAGATTGCCAAGAATACTCATGTTAATGCTCCTTCTGAGATTGTAGACATACGATGTTTTAAGGCCAATTCTTTATCTTAACCCATCGGGTGAAATATCGCATGTCTGAATTGTTATGTTTTGGGTCTTTCGGATTTTGTGGGGTTTGCCGTAAAACGTAAAACGTGAAATTTCTCTGGTCACGTTTTACGTTTCCCGTTTCATTGGTTGTCAACCCTCTGAGTTCCCAAAGAACCATGTTTTGCTCTCTTTACGGATGTCCTATCTTTTCGTTGTTTCTTCTGGCGATCATCGGGTATAGTAGCCTAAAAGATTGAGATTGGAGATTGGAGATTGGCAACTCTCTCTTCTTTGAACCTTCTTCGGTAGAATGATGACTTTATGCAGTATGGATTGGATAGACCTATGGAAAAGAATCAGGTAAACGGCCGTTCCCGTATCACCGCTGCCTTTGCTAAAACAAAACAGAGCCAATCGGCTGCCTTGATGCCGTATTTTACGTTGGGATTCCCCGATATTCCGACTTCGCTGGCGGTGGTGGAGGCGATTGCCCCGGCTAGTGATTTGTTGGAGTTGGGGATTCCGTTTAGTGATCCGCTGGCAGATGGCCCCACCATTCAGCGCAGTACCCAAATTGCCCTGGAAAATGGCACCACAACGGCCGTTTGCCTCGATTTGGTGCGTCAATTGCGCCAGCGTGGGGTGGAAACGCCTGTTTTGCTCATGGGGTATTATAACCCTGTCCTGGCGTATGGGGTTCAACGGCTGGTGCAAGAGGCGGCTGCGGCCGGGGTGGACGGGTTTATTATTCCTGACTTGCCCCTGGAAGAAGCGACAGAGATGGAAACGGCCGTTCGTCAGGCCGGGTTGGTATTGGTTTATTTCCTGGCACCCACCAGTAACCCGCAACGGATGGAACGGGTGGTTGCCCAGGCACAAGGGTTTATTTATTTGGTGAGCCTGGTGGGGGTGACCGGGGCACGAAACCAGGTGGAAAATAATCTGGCTGCGTTTATTGCCAGGGTACGCAGCAAGACGGAAATACCGTTGGCGGTGGGATTTGGGATTGCTACACCAGAGCAGGCGGCTCAGGTGGGGCAGTTGGCAGATGGGGTCATTGTGGGCAGTGCCTTGATTGCGGCGGTGGATAAGGCGGAGGAGAAAGTGGGAACGGCCGTTCAATTTGTTCAATCGTTGCGTCAGGCCTTACTAAAATAAGCGTGTAAATTATGGAAACATCACAACTAATTTCATACTTTCTGACAGGTTTGGGGGTTGGCGGGGTGAGCGCGGTTGTTGGTGGGTTGTTGGATCTTATTATCTCGCGGCGGCGGGCAGACCCAGAGAGGCAACGGCTGCCAGGGTGTATGTTTCTGGAGGCTGGTGCGTTAGGTTTGGCTGGTGTGTTGGCTTTTATTCTGGCCCTGCTGCTGGATGTTAGTTTGCTGGTGCCATTGATTGCTGGGGCTGGGGTGGTGGTGGGGTTTGCCCTCGGTTTTGTGTTGATGATTGGGTTTTGGGCGTTTTGGGAGAGGATTAGGGGGAATTAGGGGAAGGGGGATTTTTACCACAGATGGGATGGATTGATACGGATTTTTTTTGATTCGCCTCTGCGCGAGAAATGGGAAGGGGGATTTTTACCACAGATGGGGCGGAGGGGACGGATTGACACGGATTTTTAGGTTTTTTTGGATTTTGTGGGGTTTGCTGTGAAACGTAAAACGTGAAACGTGAACTCACTCTGGTCACGTTTTACCTTTCAC
>CAZPEJ010000235.1:0-7682 GCA_964585465.1 uncultured Ardenticatenaceae bacterium | reverse complement strand
TCGGTGCCAGCCGCCCTGATTAGCCTGGGATTGGTCTCACCCACCTCCACTGCCACCCCCACCATCACCCCCAGCCCCACCTTTACCGCCACCCCCACCCCCACCCACACCACCACCCCCACCATCACCCCTAGCCCCACGTTAACGGCCGTTCCCAGCCAAACCCCCAGCCAAACCCCCACCGCCACGCCCACCATCACCACCACCCCGCTGCCCACTGCCACCCCCACCTTACCCGTGATTGCCGCCAACAATATAGACCGCCTGGCAGAAACGGCCGTTTTACAACCCAAAGGCCCCATCTACAACCTGGCAGCCAGCCCAGACGGAACCTGGACAGCCCTCACCACCAGTGATGGCCTGGAACTTTACCAAACGGCCGAATTAACCCTGTTGTACCAATTCCCCCTGACCGCCAACCCAGACCTTCTGCTCTCCTGGTCCCCCGACAGCCGCACCCTGGTGTTTACCGATGGCGAAGACCGCCTGTATGCCTGGGAACAAGAGAACCCAGACCAGTTGACCACCATTTTGGAGAGCAACAACGAAATTTTAGCCCTGGCCTGGTCAGCCGACGCAGAAAACCAATGGTTGGCGGCCGGGCGGCGGGACAAACAAATCTATGTCTGGCAGCGCACCGACTGGGCCACCTTTGGCGCAACCACCGGACACAGCGAAAAAGTAACCCATCTGGCCTGGGCACCAACGGGTGAACCTGTATTGGCTTCTGGCAGCAGCGACAACAACGGCCGTCTTTGGGACATCGCCACCGACCTCAGCCTCACCGAACGGCTACTGCTCACCGACCTGGGCACCGACGTGCAACAACTGGCCTGGTCACCCGATGGTTCAATGGTCGCCCTCTTTGGGTACGGGGTCATTCAATGGTGGAACACCACCACCGGCACCCGGCTGGATCGGCGCATCAACATCACCACCTTTGCCTGGCTGCCCGACAGTAGCCACGTCGCCCTGGCTGTGGGCAACAATATCGAAGTCCGAACGGCCGATGGCAACGCCGATTACACCCTCACCGGACACAACGCCCTGGTCTCCACCCTGCTCTGGTCGCCCACCACCCCCACCACCCTGCTCTCCACCGGTCAAGATCGCACCATGCGCCTGTGGGATGTGGCCGCCCGCCAGGCCGTTTTAACCATTCCATCCCAGGAGAGCGTTTTAACCAGGGTAGGGTGGTCGAAAGACGGCCGTTTACTCATCTCCGCCAACGAAGCCGCCATCCGCGCCTGGGATGCCAGCAGCGGGGCACAATTGGTAGAACTTCCCCCCCACTACGACGTGCGTGTGGTGGAGTGGCTGCCCGATAACAGCCTGCTCACATTGGGTGGCGGCGACCACCTGGTGCGTTTGTGGCACCCAGAGGAGCAACGGCTGGGTGCCTTGCTGGCAAACCACGCCGCCTACAGCAGCATACGCCTGGTAGCCTGGTCACCCGATAACCAAACCATCGCCATTCTCAGCGACGACGAAGTGGTGCGTATCTGGAACACACAAACCCGCCAGGTTGTGCAGGCCATCTTTGGGCATATCATTCGCGGACAACGGCAGGGGGGTGGGATTCCTGTTTTACCCGTCAATGACATGGTCTGGTCACCAGACGGCCGTTCCCTGTTCACCGCTGGCAGCGACGGCACCATTCGCGCCTGGGATGTCACCACCGGCCTGGAGCAGTTCCGCCTGGAAAACAACGCCGCCGTGCGTTTAATAGCCCTCTCCGCCGACGGCCGCCGATTAGCGGCCGTTACCAGCGACGAACTAGACGGCCAGGGATTACTCTATCTGTGGGACTTGCCCACCCAGGACATCGTGTGGCAAGATGGCAACTCCATTGCCGAAACCGTAGAAATCGCCTGGTCGCCCGATGGGGCACGGCTGGCAATGGGTGGGCGGAGTGGTCTGGCCGCCAATGTGCGCGACGCAGAAACAGGACAAGTTCTTAAATGGCTCACCCTGTCGGATCGTGCCCTGGTTGTGGGCGATCTGGCCTGGTCACCCGATAACTCCCGCCTGGTAACGGCCGCTCGTAATGAAGGCACAGTACATTTTTGGGATGCCACCGTTTTTGACCAAAGCATTAGCTCCTTCAACAGCCTGGTGCAAAACGTCCATTCACGGGGCATTTTTAATCTGGTGTGGCTGTCGGATGGTTTATCCCTGGCAACGCTGGATTATGGCGGCAATCTACGCATCTGGCAGCCCGCCGGAAACCAGGCGCAAGAAATTGTGCCCCTACCCGAAACGCTCACCCAGGGGTATGCTCGTGGCAGCAATGTCTATGTTGGCAAACGGGTTTATCTGGCCGTCTCTACCAATGGGCAACAGATGGCCCTGGTGACGGCGGAACAGCAGGTGAGAATTTTGGCAATTGCGCCATAGGGATGCACCCTTTTTTATGGAAAAGAAACAAATCGGCCGTTATGAAATACAAGAACGTCTAGGGCGAGGCGGCATGGGGGCAGTTTACCGCGCCTATGACCCGCGTGTGCGCCGCGACGTGGCTCTGAAAATTTTAGACCACCGATTTTCCCAGGACAAACGATTCCTTAGCCGTTTCCAGCGCGAAGCTGAAGTGGTAGCAAAAATTGACCACCCCGGCATTGTACCTGTCTACGATTACGGCGAAGATGCAGGGGAACTGTATCTGGTGATGCAGTTAATGAAGGGGGGCACCCTGTCGGAACGCATCAAAGAAGGGTTTTTTTCGCTCGAAGAAACCACACGCATCTTCAAACAGATCGCCCCCGCCCTGGACACAACCCATAAACAAGGCATTGTTCACCGCGACTTAAAACCCGACAACATTTTGTTTGATGAGTATGGTGTTCCCCATGTGGCGGATTTTGGCATTGTGAAAACGGTGGGCGGCCAGGGCACCATCACCCAGGGTAATATGGTGGGCACCCCGGCCTACATGAGTCCTGAGCAGGTGAAGGGGCAGAGGGATATTGACGGCCGTTCTGATATTTACTCATTGGGTGTGATTTTGTTCCACATGTTGACAGGTAAACGGCCGTATCAAGGGGATAACCTGTTTCAGATGGCCTTGCAGCACATCAACGCTCCCATCCCCAGCATTTTAGAAGCACGAGCCGATTTACCCCCCGGCTGCAAAACCGTCATTCGCCGGGCCATGAACAAAGACCGCGAAAAACGGTACCAGAGTGTGGCGGCCCTGGTAGCAGATTTGGAACGGGTACACGACCTGCCTGTGTTGCCAGAGGATGCCCCTCCACCACCAGAGCCAGAACCGCTACCAGAGGTCGAAGAGGTGGTGGTTCCGCCGGTGCGCCCCCGTTTTTCTCCGGCGTTGTTGTTGGGGTTGCTGGTTTTGTTAGGGGTTATTGGGGCCGGGATTTTTTGGGTGGTGAATAACGGCCGTTCCCAACCCACTCCCACACCTGACACCCAACTGGCAATCGCTACTGACCTGCCAACGGCCACTCCCACCCTCACCCCATCCCCACCAGCCACTGATACCCCCACCCAAACGGCGCAACCCACCGCCACCGCCACCGAGACAGCTACCCCCACCGAAACCCCGTCCCCCACAGCCACCTTCACCCCGGCGGCCGTCGAATCTCCCCTCACGGCTGCCAACCTGAACCAACTAAGCCAAATGACCCGGTTGATAGGTTCAACTGACCGTTTGAACCGGGTGGCGGTCAACCCCGACGAAACGTGGTTGGCGGCGGCTGGTTTGCAAGGGGTGGTGTTGTACCGCCTGCCCGATTTAAGCCGCGACCGCCAGTTGACAACCCAATCCGCGCTCCAGGTGGCCTGGTCACGCGACGGCCGTTTTCTGGCTGTGGCCCAGGCAGATGGCGTTCACCTGTGGGATAGCACCACCTGGGCAGAGACCAGCCAGTTGCCAGGGGTGGCGGCGGTGGCTCTGGCCTGGTCGCCATCGGCCGATGTGTTGTTGGTCGGCAGCAACAACGGGCAAGTATCCCTGTGGAATATCGCAGAAACGGCCGTTACCACCACCTGGGACGACCACAACAGCCCCATCACTGCCCTGGCCTGGAGCGCAGACGGCAGCCGTTTTGCCTCCGGCAGCAGCGATAACTTTGTCTGGGTGTATGCCACCAGCGGGGGAAACGGCCGTTCCACCTACCGTCAGGGGGGTGTGGGCGGCCTCTCCTGGTCACCCGATGGCAGCCAACTGGCAACCGCCGGAGCCGACGGGTATGTGCGGCTGGAAAATGCTACCGGCGGCGAAGCCCGAACCCTGTTTGTAGGTGGGGTTTTGTCGGATGTAACCTGGCTAGATGGGCAAATTATGGCGTTGGGCGGGCAAGATGGCCGGGTCTATTTGTGGTCGGCAGGCAGCCGACAGGCTACCCAGGTGCAGGCACGACACGCCGATGTGAAACAACTGCTCTGGCTGCCCAATCTGGGGCTGCTGCTTTCGGTGGGGGGGCAAGACCAGACAGTGCGGTTGTGGGATGTGGCAAATGGGGTGGAAACGGCCGTTTTGTTTGACTATGTCACCTACTCACAAACAACCGTTTTGGCCTGGGCCAGTGATGGGGAACGGTTAGCAGTTGGCAACAGCGATGGCACCGTTCACATCTGGCGGCCGGGGGTGGGGATTGTTTCCGTGTTGGGGGGGCATTCGGAGGGTATCGTTAGCCTGGCCTGGTCGCCCGATGGCAACTGGCTGGCAACCAGTGGCCGCCCTGAAAACAGCGTGCGGGTGTGGGAAGCCGCCACCGGGGAACTGGTGGCAGAATTAGAAGGGCATACCAACCTGGTAACGGCCGTTTCCTGGGCACCGGACAGTAACCAACTCGCCTCCTGTGGGTATGATAGCCAACTACGCATCTGGGACGCGGCCGGGCAGGAGCAAATTCGTTCCTTCCAGGTAAACGCATTGGGGCAGGCATTGGCTTTGGCCTGGTCGCCTGGGAGTAATCAGATTGTGGTGGGTGGGCAAACTGGTCTGGTGCAAATTCGCCCCTCTGACCCCAGTCAACTGACTATTACCCTCAATGAACACGCCTCACCCCTCAAAACAATCGCTTGGGCTGCGGCTGCCGACCGGTTTGTTTCGGCCGACAATAGCGGCCGGGTGTACGTGTGGGATTCGGCCGTTTCCGATAGAGGCAACCCGTTAGTGACCATCAGCAGCAATAGCGGGATGCGTTATCTGGCCTGGTCGCCCGACGATACCATTTTGGCTGGCACGGTGGGGGCAACGGTGCAGTTTTGGAATACGGCCGATGGCACCCTCCTGTTTACCTTAAATAACCAGCACCCCTTTAGCGGCAACACAGCCTGGTCAAACAACGGCAACTGGTTAGCTACCATTGCCGCCGATGGCCTGGTGGTTATCTGGCACGTCCTGGGCACACCGTAACCTGTTCACTGTTTACTGTTCACCGTTCACCGTTCACTGTTCACCGTTCACTGTTCACTATCCACTAATGTTTCTTCTTCCACACCAACTTAATAACGGCCGTTCCCACCACCAACCCCAAAATAATCCCCCCAGGCAGCAACAACCCATTTGCCATGATGTAACCAAACAGCATAAACAGCACCAACACAACTGCCACATACAACACATCAGGCAAACTGGGAGCCTTCACTTTGCCGCCAAACAATTTCCCGACCACCGCCCCCGCCATGCCCACCGCCCCACCAATTAAAAGAGATGTATCCATTCTGTTGCCTCCTTAGGAATTATAGTTAGCTGTTAGCTACTAGCTATCAGCTATTAGCTGTCAGCTATCAGCTTCTCTGCTGATAGCTGACGGCTGAAAGCTGATAGCTTCTTTCGCCGTATTGTCAACACCCCTGGTCATCTTGTCAACCTGACATTCGCCAGGGTTCGTATCGTGACCCCTTTTTCAAAAACGGTCAGGTCTGTTATAACTCATTTGTAGCTGTTCAGGCATACGATGTTTTAACCTCTGATTTATTGCGGAGGTTGCACCGCAAAACATCGCCTGTCTACGTGGTTGCAATAGGAGGAACTTATGTCTACTTACGAAACTGTTTTGTATGAAATTCACCATCAGGTGGCTCTCGTTACCCTCAATCGCCCAGAACGGCGTAACGCTTTGAATGAAACCCTTAACCAGGAGTTGTTTCTGGCCTTGCAGCAGGCCCAGGACGATGATACGGTGCGAGCTGTTTTGCTCACGGGCGCGGGCAAGGGTTTTTGTGCCGGGGCCGATCTGTCTACCTTCGCCCAAATTCCCACCCCACAACAGGTATACGAAGGCATTCTGAGCTATTATCAACCGATGATGGGGCTGATTACCACGCTGCAAAAACCGGTAATTGCGGCGGTGAATGGGGTAGCGGCCGGGGCGGGGGCTTCGCTGGCGTTGGCTTGCGATTTACGCATCATGGCGCACGATGCCAGTTTGATGATGGCCTTTAGCAACATTGGCCTGCTGCCGGATGCCGGGGCTTGTTGGTTTTTGGCGCGCCTGGTGGGGTATAGCCGGGCTTATGAGATTGCTGCCGAAGGTGAACGCATTTCAGTGGAACGCTGCCTGGAGTTGGGGTTAACGAATCGGGTAGTCCCGGCCGATACGTTGTTGCAACATGCGTTGGAGTGGGCCGAACGGTTGGCAAAACGGCCGACTTTGGCTCTGGGTCTCACCAAACATGCTTTACACCACGCCCTGCTAAACGACTTAACCAGCACTATCGAATATGAAGCCCGTTTGCAACAGCAAACCATCCCCAGTCACGACCACATGGAAGGGGTGATGGCCTTTTTACAGAAGCGAGTGCCGGAGTTTACAGGGAAGTAGGGGTTAAATTGTGAGGTTAGGTTCATTCACCCTAGAGGACGAATGGAACGCGGATGACGCGGGTATGACGGGTTTTCGCGGATTTTTTTCTGGTTTGTAACTGCTGGGATTTAACCGCAAAGAACACAAAGGTTTTTTCTTTTCTTTGCGCTCTTTGCGCCTTTGCGGTGAATCGTTACTCTGGTTTTATCCGCATGACCCGCGTGTTATTCGGCCGTTTCCCGACAAGCTGTATGGTGATTCCTATTTAATGGTTTGTACCCGCAGGCGCAAGGTGCCAGAGGGGGATTGTACAGAAACGACCTGGCCCCGTTTAGCTCCCAGCAAGGCCCGGCCGAAGGGGGATTCATTGGAAATACGGCCGTTACTCGGATCCGCTTCCTGTGCCCCTACAATATGATAGGTTTCTGGTTCATCATACCCCTCCTCCACCACTGTCACCACACTTCCCACCCGCACCACATTGGTTGGGCCTTGCTCCTGAATCACTTTGGCCCGGTGAATAGAATCCTGTAAATCCCGAATCCGCCCTTCCACAAAGGCTTGTTCCTCTTTGGCGGCGTGATAATCAGCATTTTCTTTCAAATCGCCCTGGGAAATCGCCACCTGCAATTTGAGGGCGATTTCCTCCCGTTTTGTGGTTTTCAGGTATTCCAACTCATCTTTAATTTTTTGTAACCCGTCCTGGGTCATATAGACAACATTTTCTTCAACCGTCATATCTTACTCTCCCATCGGGTGGCAAAGAATGAAAGAACCCCGCTGTTGCGGGGTCATGCCACCTGTTCTGTTATTTATCAAAACGTTGAATTTTTCTTGTGGTTATTTCAGGCGGTAGTATAACTTAGCCTTTTCTGACTGTCTAGCAACCGGTCAACCTGTCAGCAATTC
>CAZPEJ010000234.1:0-7683 GCA_964585465.1 uncultured Ardenticatenaceae bacterium | reverse complement strand
CAGGTTTGGGTTTGTTAGCCGTCGGTTTCAACCGATGGCGATTCCCAAATTGGGATTTGCTGTCCTGGAAGAAACGCTAAAGGTTATCCTGTTGAGATATAAGACCTTTGTCGTACAATAGAAAGAGTCATTCAAAAATAGCGTCAGGTATTTTTAGACATTAGACATTATTGGAATTAACTTTATGTCGCGCAGAGACGCGGAGACGCTGAGAGGGAAAACGCTCTGTGTCTCTGTGCGAGAAACCTTATTTCCGATAAACCTTATTATCAATCTACACTCACAGAGGGCATAACATGAATGACTAAGGTGAAAATTATGAAGGATGCAAAAGACGATCAAACTTTAATTCGTAAACGTACCCGTCGCCTGGCGGGTAAGTTGATGGAAGATAGCAGTTTGCGAAGTCACTTGACGGATGAAAAAGGGCAGCAGTTGTTGGATTGGGGGATTGCCCAGGTGAAGGCGAAGGTGGCAGAAACGGCCGATTTGCCTGAAGAAGAAATGGAACAGTCGTTGGAAGAAGCGGTAACGGCCGTTCGGATGGTGATGCACAGTGTCAACCATTTGATGGGGCCGGAAACAGAAACGGCCGATAGTGGGCTTCTCACACCTGACCACCTGCTTGACGAACGGACAACCCGCCTGCTAAAAAATCTCAGCTGGCTCACCGGCCAACCCAGTGGGATCCGTCGGCTGATGCACCTGCAACGGTTTAACCAGGATCGTGCCGACCCAGAAGCTGCTTTTCAACATTTGATGACCTTGCTGCAATCCGCAACCGGTTCAGAAACGGCCGAACAGACCACACCAGCCCCAGAAACGGCCGAACCCACCACAGCCCCCCTGCCGGAAAGTGATGTATGAAAGACAAGCTGCTGCTCTGGTTCAGTTTCCTCCTCCTGTTGTGGGCCACAGCCTGCGAAATTGAATTTGTCGAGATATTGCCCACCGACCCACCCCCCACCAACCCGGCCCCGGTTGCCGATGAGGGATGGTATCAAATTTATTTCACGAACCCTATTTGCCCAGAGGAAACAGAACGCACAGGCGGATTAGACGATTTTATTGCCGCCGACTTGCTCAACGCCCAAACCCAGGTAGATGTGGCTGTGTTTGACCTGGACGCAGAGCCGATTGTCAACGCTCTGATCGAGTTGGAAAAGCGGGGTGTCACGGTGCGTGTGGTGACAGACACCGACAACGCCGACCTGAGCAGCATTCGCCGCCTGCGGCGCAACGGCATCAGTGTGCGGGAGGATGACCGTAGTGCCTTGATGCACAACAAAATTGTGGTCATAGACGGCCGTTATGTGTGGATGGGTTCTATGAATCTAACCAGCAACGATATTTACTGCTACAACAATAACATCGTGCGGTTGGATGCCCCGGCTCTGGCCGCCAACTATGCCGCCGAAGTGGCAGAAATGTATGACGACGAGGAGTTTGGCCCCCGTTCCCCCGAAAACAGTACCGCCGACCTGACCTTAAACGGGATTCGGGTGCAGAACTACTTTGCCGCCGAAACAGAAGTCGCCCCCCACATTGAACAACTCATCAACCAGGCCCAAAATGAAATTTTGTTCCTGGCCTTCTCCTTCACCCACGAAGGCATCGGCGAAGCTATGCTGGCCCGCGCCGAGGCCGGGGTGACTGTGCAAGGGGTATTTGAAACCACCGGCTCGGAGAGTGAGTTTAGCTATTTTTTGCCCATGCAAGAGGCAGAACTGGATAACTTGCAGGTGCGACAAGATGGGAACAACCGGTTTATGCACCACAAAGTGATTGTGATTGACCGCCAGATCGTCATTTTTGGCTCGTTTAACTTTAGCGACAGTGCCAACGATAGCAACGACGAAAATGTTTTGATTGTTTACGACCCCACCTTTACCAGTTACTTTGTTGAAGAGTTTAACGCGGTCTGGAGTGAGGCAAATCAAGGAGAGTAGAGCTTAACAAACCGCCAATCTCTAATCTCCATTCCCCCTACAATTTACCGATACCTGACGACCCTTTTCTTCGGACGTTTTTCGGACGGCCGTTTTTTACCATGCCTCCTGACAATTGCATACAGTTTATTGTTTAGATTGGCTCAACAGTAAACTACCATATGGAGGTATTTGATGAAACGTATTGGATTTTTTGTTTCACTGGTTGTGGTCACTGTTCTTCTCACTTTTTTTCTGTCGTCTCCACAAATTGGCTGGGCGCAAACGGATGTCACGAATTGCTCCAGCACGTTGGGCCACGTAACGGCCGTTAGCCTGCCTGCTGCTCGTGAAGCAACCATAGATTTTGCCGGGGGCGGCCAGATTCCTGCCGGTAGTTTTGATCCCATCCCTCTGTTAAACACCACGATTGAATTAAACGGCCGTCGCCCTAGCTGCCTCATTGCCCATTTTAGCAACATCCCCCAACCCGCCGATAACCACATCGTTTACCAGGTGCGGGTGGACGGCATTCCAATGGAAGGGCACCATCCCACACTTTTTGGGTTTGGCACCGCCGCCGTTTCTGACCCCAATCGTACTGATGAATTTTTTGTAGATGTGCCCCGTATGGCTTCTTACACCTTTTTTGCCACCATCGAGCCAGGTGAACACACCGTCGAAGTGTTATTTGCCGGGTGTTGCAGCGGCACAACCGGGTATTCATCGGGTAGCGTCGTTGCCGGAGCCACCTTGACGCTTCAATACCGTTAATCACAAACAGAGATTAGGGACGGCAATCTCTAATCTCCAATCTCCCCAATAACAACCAACCAACTTGAAGGAGTAATTGCATGTCTCAATCAATCAATCATGACCATTGGCAATGGAAAAAAATGATACAACGAGGAGGGATAACGGCCGTTTCCCTTTTGTTGTTTCTGTTAGCTCTGGCGGCAACCGGTTCAACACCTGTTCATGCTTTATCCACCACCACCGTCACCACCACCGTTGTCAAGGACAACCCGGCTGACGGCAATTGTGACCTGTGGGAAGCCTTACAAGCCATTGCCGACTTCAACAACGGCAGCAATTCCGATGGAGATGGCGACCTGACTACCTATCACGAATGCACCACCGGGGCTGGCCCACACGCCATCATCTTTGCGGGTTCAGCCGCCGCTGGCACCATCACCCTGCCCACAAATTTGTATAATCGGCCGTTTTCCGGCCTCCCCTTTGTCACCGACGACGTAACCATCACCGGCCCGGTCGTCATTGACGGCGGTGGCGAATCCATCAACGCCCACATCTTCATCACCAACGCAGGCGGCAAACTCACCCTGGTCAACATGGTGGTGCAAAACGGTTACAGCAGCGGCGGCGGTGGGGCCATCCTCAGCCTGGGTGGCAGCGATATTATCAACATCCTCACCTCCAGCTTCCAAAACAACAACGTCGCCGGAAACGGAGGGGCCATTAACGCCGTTGGACAAGTCAACATTCTGGCTTCCAACTTCTCTGGCAACAAAGCCCTGGGCACCGACGGCCCCTGGGGAGATGCCCAGGGAGCAGGCGGGGCCATCTACGTCACCGGATACAACTCCCTCAACATCTCCCTGAGCAACTTTGCGGGCAACATCGCCACCGAAGGGGGCGGAGCCATCTACACCGGGGCCGATAGCGGCGAAATAACTGACACCGTTTTTAACGGCAACATCGTAGATGATGATGCCCCAAACGATGATACCGACGGTGGTGGAGCCATTTACAACTTCAGCAACGACTCAGACAGTAGTTTAACCATTGTTCGTTCTGCTTTTAACGGCAACCTCAGCTTCGATGCCCCCGGCGGGGCCATTTACAACGCCTCGGATGGGTATCTGCACATGCGCGATAGCTCCCTGAACGGCAATATCGCGGGCACCCTGAGCAACGAGGAGATGGGGGGTGGCATTTACAACCAGGAAGTGTTAGACATTCGCCGCGTGATGTTTCTGGGTAATGTGGCTTCCCTCGGCAATGGCGGGGCAGTTGCCAACGACCGCACAGGGGTGGGCACATTTGCCAATGTCACTTTCACCGCCAACGGCGCGCCGGATGGGTATGGGGGGGCGATTTGGAATGGGAACACCCAAACCGGTGGCCCTGCGTCTTATGTCTACCTGTACAATAGCACCCTGGCTCTAAATGCCTCACAAAATGATGGTGCGGCTATTTTTAACCAAACGGATGGCAATCATGAAACCATTCTGGCAAACACGATTGTGGATGGTATTCCGGTGGTGGATAGCTGCAATGAAGGGTTAACGTCGCAAGGCCACAACATTGATAGTGGCACAACCTGTGGGCTGAATCAATCCAGTGACCAATCTGACACGGATCCGGGGTTGGAGGCATTGGATTTTAACGGTGGCCCGTTGGTTTCGCTGTTGACCCATGCGCTGGAGCCAGGGAGCGCGGCGATTGATGCCGGGGATAACAGTGTGTGCGGCAATGATTATGTGGAAAACCTGGACGGCCGTAGTGATCCCCGCCCCAAAGGTATCACCTGTGATGTGGGGGCGTATGAAACAGATCCGCTGGTGGCTGGTTTTGGCTCTGACCCCCTTCCGCCTGGGCCGGTGGTGATTGGCACCACCAGCATCGGCGTATCAATTACCAATACGCTAACCATCATCAGTGTGGGTAACACCGAGTTGGAGGTGGACAATCCGCAAATTATCGGTGGGGATGCTGACGAGTTTGAGGTGTTGACTCCCTTCCCGGTGAGTACGAGTTTCCAGGAAGAGATTGTGTTGCGTTGCCAGGCAACGGCCGTTGGCAATTTTTCCACCTCCTTCACATTCACTACCAACGTTCCCGATGTCCCGGTGGTAAGTTTTGAGTTGCAATGTAACGTCAACCCGGCCCCCACCCCTGGTTTTGCCTCCGACCCGGCCGCTCCTGGCCCGTTGGATTATGGCGAAGTGGAGGTGGGAGAAACGGCCGATTTGAGCCTGACCTTTATGGAAACCGGGAACGCCACCCTGATCCTCGGCCCCATTGGAATCACAGGCACCAACCCATTCGATTTCACCTTTAACGCCTTCGATACCACCATTAACGATGGTGAACCGCCGGTTGATTTGCCTATTACTTGTCAGCCCACCGGTTTTGGCCCACGCACCGCCACAGTGATATTACAAACCAATGATCCATTACAACCCTCTGTCACTTATGCCCTCATTTGTGAAGGGGTTGCCCCCCCACCCGACCACCTGGATTACCCCGGCCTGAGTTACATTGATGGGCAGGGCGGGATCAACTCGTTGGATGGGGCTTACGATGTGGCGGTCAGCCCCGACGGTTTGAACGTCTATGTCACCAGCTACAACGACGACTCCTTAACCGTTTTCCTGCGGGACGCGGCAACCGGAGCGTTGGAGTTTGGCTCGTCTACCAGCAACCTGGATATGGACGGGCCTTTTATGGTAGAAGTCAGCCCAGACGGGACGCAAGTGTATGTCACGGCCGGTATTAGTGACTCTTTCCTCATCTACACACGGATTCCAGGCACCGGGTTGGTGATTTTGGAGGATGTATGGACAGATGGGGATGGGGGTGGGATTGTCACCGGGTTGGATTATGCTTATGGCATTACGGTAAGCCCAGACGGCCGTTTTATCTATGTCACCGGGTTTAACAGCGATGCCGTTGTCACCTTCTACCGGGATGAAGATGGGTTTGTGGGGTATGACAACACCATCACACACCCAACCTATTTGGATGCCCCCTACATCCCCACCCTCAGCCCCGACGGCAAACACCTCTACGTTACTGGGGGCGGCACTGCTGGCAACCCGGACGATGGGTACATCACCGTTTACGAGCGCAATGTGCTGGATGGCTCTTTAGCCTTTGTGCAGCACCGCTACGAAGGGGAGTTGATTGGCTGTAGCTTTATCTGTTTCTACATTCACGGTCTGAGTAGTGCCTGGGGGGTTGTGGTCAGCCCCGATGGCAACCATGTGTATGTGGTCGGGTATCAGGATGATGCATTGGTGCGGTTTATTCGCGACCCGTTTGATGGCAAATTAACCTTTGGCGGGTATATGACCAACAGTTTGCTGGAGCCAGCCGGGCAGGGTCGCTCCGCCGACAGCATTGAAGCCGAGGGGTTGGATGGGGCGTTAGATGTGAAAATTAGTCCAGATGGGGCGCATGTGTATGTCACCGGGTATCTTTCCGATGCGCTAACTGTTTTTGAGCGTAACGAGGAAACGGGTATCTTGAACCAGGTGCAGGCCCTTTACCCGTCTGGTGGGTTGCCTGCGTTGGATGGGGCAAGAGAAATCAGTGTCAGCCCCGACGGAACGGCCGTTTATGCCACAGGTTCCAACAGCGACGCAGTGGTAGCCTTCCACACCGCCAACCCCATCGCCACCCTCTCTAATCTATTACCCGCTTCGGCAGTGGCGGGTGGCCCCGAATTTACCCTGCGGGTTCAAGGGGAAAACTTCGTTCCAGGGGCTACGGTGCGGGTGAATGGGGCCAACCGGCAAACGACCTTTATCAACCCCACAGAACTGGAAGCTGACATCCTGGCTTCTGACATCACCTCGGCGGGTACGTTCATCGTAGACGTGGTAACCCCGGCCCCCGGCGGTGGTGCGTCGTTAAACGATTTAACCTTCACCATCACCCCACCCAACGAAAACCCCATTCCCTCCATTGACTACCTGACACCACAAGGGGCAAATGGGGGTGATCCTGCCTTTACGCTGGCTGTTTTGGGGACAAACTTTGTAAATGGGGCAGTGGTGCAGTGGAATGGCAACGACCGCACCACCACGTTTATCAGCAGCAATGAGGTACACGCCCAAATAACGGCCGAAGATCTGCTCTCTCCGGGGGCCGCAGCCATCACCGTGATCAACCCCTCACCCGGCGGTGGGACATCGAACACGGCCATCTTTGAGGTAACTGCCCCAGGGCAAAACCCCACCCCCACCATCCTGAGCATAGACCCCACCTTCGCCAACGCACGCGGGGCCGCCAGCGACCCGGTGGTGGTGCATGTGACCGGGCAAAACTTCATGCTGGAGTCACAAGGGCAGTGGAATGGGGAAAATCGGCCGACGCAGTTTGTGAGCGAAACGGAGTTGATGATCACCTTAAACAGCCTGGACGTAGCCTTTGGCGGTTCCGGGGCCATTACAGTGGTCAACCCTGCCCCCGGTGGTGGCACCTCCAACCCGGCAACCTTTACTGTTTACGCCTACACCTTGATGTTGCCGATTGTGATTCGATAGATGTTAGGAAGAAACCGAGTTTTTTGGAAAAACTCGGTTTCGGTAGTTGGTACAAAATCTCTAATCTCCCATCTCCCATCTCCCCATTACAATAGACCCCAAAGGTTAACCCCTTTGGGGTCTTTCACGAATAACAAATAGAGCCGCTTTACAGGAGTCCATCATGCGTCTGACAATTGGTTTTTTGCTCGTTTTATGGGTGATTGTGTTAAACATTGGGCAACCATCGGCCGGGGCCGGGGGAATCGCGGCTCCGGTGCAAAAATGGGTGTATGGTGGTTGTATCAATGGGCCATATTGCGACACGGGGTGGTATGCTTCGCCCGCTGTGGCAGACCTGGACGGGGATAACCAACCGGAGGTTATCTGGGGGAATTACGATTTGTTTGCTCTCAACGGGGCGGACGGGTCGGTGCAGTGGCAGGCGGGAGGAGGCGGCCGAATCTGGCCCGGTATTGCTG
>CAZPEJ010000233.1:6078-7706 GCA_964585465.1 uncultured Ardenticatenaceae bacterium | reverse complement strand
AAACGTAAAACGTCATATTTTTCACGTTTCACGCTTCACGTCTCACGTTTCACTCCCCACCCCCCGCCACCAGGGGTTTCAATTTGCAAAATGTCTCCGGCCTGGAGTTCGAGGGTAAATTTGCCGGGTAAAAGTTGCTCTGAATTTTCGCGTAGCAACACATTCCGACCGCAACGCCCTGGAGTGCCACCCTGCAACCCATAAGACGGCCGTTCTCGTCGTTCGCTCGTTACGGTTACGGCCACCGGAGAAAGAAATTGAATGCTCCGCACCAGGCCGTCTCCGCCGGAATGTTGCCCGTCGCCACCTGAGCCATACCGTAGGCGGTAGGTTTGCAGGCGCAACGGGTAGGCAATTTCCAACGCTTCGATGGGGGTATTTCGTGTATTGCTCATGTGAACATGCACACCACTGGCTCCGTCGGCCAGTGGCCCGGCTCCGGCCCCGCCACCCATAGTTTCGTAATAGGCAAATGAACCGGGTTTTCCTGAACTGTGTTCGGTCATACCCCCAAACGTCAGGTTATTCATTGTGCCCTGGCTGGCGGCCGGGATGAGTTGGGGCAAAGCCTGGGCCAAAGCCCCAAACACCACATCTACTACTCGTTGCGAGGTTTCTACGTTGCCAGCCGCCACTGCATGGGGGGGATAGGGGTCGAGCAGCGACCCGGCCGGAATTTTTATGGTGAGCGGGGCAAAAACGCCCTGGTTCATGGGCAAATCCGCTCCCAACAGCACCAATGCCACGCAGCGCACGCAGTAGGCAACGGCCGATTCGACAATGGCTGGGACGGCGTTCAAATTTCCCTTAGCGGCCGGGGCAGTGCCCGCAAAATCCACTTCCAGGTTATCTGACTGTATGGTGATGGTGGTTTGAATGGGCAATAAGGTTTCCCCGTCGTTGTCCAGGTAATCGGTGAAGGTAAAACGGCCGTTTGGCATTTGCCGTATCGCTTCTTGGGTCAATTTTTTCGCGTAATCAATAAGAACATCCCCATACTGCCACACTTCAAAAAGACCATATCGAGCAACAATCTCTAGCAGGCGTTGGCTGCCAACAGCGTGAGCCGCCAATTGAGCCGCCAGGTCACCATCCCGTTCGGCCGGGGTTCGCACATTTCGCAAAATTAGCTGCCACACCGCTTCGTTTCGCTGCCCGCCCGCCGCCAGTTTGATAGGGGGAATGATGATTCCTTCCTGGTACAGCTCTGTGGAGAGTGGCATAGAACCCGGCGACATGCCGCCTACATCTGCATGGTGGGCGCGGCTGGCAACAAAAAAGGTGGGGGAATTAGCAGCAGTGTCGGCAAAAACGGGGGAAACCAGGGTGATGTCTGGCAGGTGGTTTCCGCCCTGGTATGGGTCGTTCAAAATGACCACATCCCCAGGCACAAACGGGGAGCAGTGGCGAATGGCTGCCTGCACCGAGGCAGGCATGGCTCCCAGGTGTACCGGAATGTGGGCAGCCTGGGCCAACATGCGCCCATCCCCTAAGAACAAAGCACAACTAAAGTCGAGCCGCTCTTTGATGTTGGGACTATAGGCGGCTCGCCCCAGTGTCACCCCCATTTCTTCGGCAACGGAGGCAAACAGGTGGTTAAAAATGGCGAGGGTAACGGGGTTTGGCAT
>CAZPEJ010000233.1:0-5978 GCA_964585465.1 uncultured Ardenticatenaceae bacterium | reverse complement strand
TGCCCCTGGGCGGCCTGGATGACGGCCTGCATGGCCTGGAGGGTGCTGCCGGTGCTGACTACATCGTCCACGATAATGACCCGTTTTCCTTCAATTAACGGCCGATCCTTTTCATCCAGGTAAAGTGTTTGCGGTTTGCCGGTGGTGATAGAGAGGGTTTCCGCGCTGATGGCGTTGCCCATGTATGGTTTGTACGCTTTGCGTAATACCACATGGGGCACCCCCATCAAGGCACTCATTTCATACACCAGGGGGATGCTTTTGGCTTCGGCCGTTACTAACGAATCGGCCGAAATGTGTTGCAGTTTCTCTGCCAGGGCGGCCGCCGAGGCTTTTACCACCAGCGTATCACCTAACATATTAAAAATGGCAATTTTTACGCCCGGAGCCACTTCAAATAACGGAAAATGGCGCGTCAGGCCAGCAAATTCTACCTTATACGTTTCACGTTCCACGTTCCTTTCTCCTTTGTCTTGAGACATATGATGGGTCGTCTATTACCTGGTGACAAAGATAGTAACATCATATGCCTAATCTTATGTGCATCTTTGACAATGCTCCTGTAAAGTGTACCCGAAGTGTGGTAAAAAGGCAGGAGACGGGGGATAGTAGATAGTAGGCAGTAAATAGTAGACAGTAAACAGTAGACAGTGGGCAGTGGGCAGTAGGCGGTAAAGAAGGTGGGTTGATGGCGCAGAACGCGAAACGCGAAACTCGAAACCCCAAACTCAAAACTCGAAACTCAAAACTCCCCTTGGGTCAGCCGACGCGGGGCAAGACGGCGCGGAATCGGTTGCGGCGGGTGGATAATTTTTTGCTGCTATATGCGACCGATTTGCTGCAAACAGCGTCGGAGAAGGTGTTTTTTGTGGATGTGGGGTATGGGGCGGAGCCATTCACCTTGTTAGAAAGTGCGGCACGGTTTCGGCTGTTGAATCCGCGCCTGGCGGTGTTGGGGGTGGAGATTGACGCGGAACGAGTAACGGCCGCTTTGCCCTTTGCCGACGAGCAGACACAGTTTCGCCTGGGTGGGTTTAACCTACCTTTGTTGCCGGGGGAAAGTTGTTGTCTCATTCGGGCGTTTAATGTGCTGCGACAGTATGAAGAATCGGCCGTTTTGCCTGCTCACACCACATTAGGAGCGTATTTGTCGCCGGGCGGGTTGTTGATTGAAGGCACGTCTGACCCGTTGGGTCGGCTGTGGGTGGCGAATTTGTTGCGAAAAGGGCAAACTGGTCTGCAAACCGAAGGGTTGCTGTTTAGCACCAACTTTCGCTGGCCTTTTTCGCCAGAGCAGTTTCAACCTGTTTTGCCCAAAAATTACATTCATCGGATGGTAGCGGGCGAGCCGATAGACAACTTTTTTGCCGCCTGGAAAGCAGCCTTCCAGCAGAGCCAGCCTTACCGTGTTTGGGGCGAGCGGGAACTGTTCCGGCGAACGGCCGTTTGTTTGAGCCAGCAATATGCCATTGACACCCGGCGCAAACTGTTGGATAAAGGGTATTTATTGTGGCGTTTATGAGGGGTGTTTTGTCTTCTCTGACGCAAGACAAGATAGGTAACAGGTAATCATTCGAGGTTGTTATGAAAGGAATTGTCGTAAAAGGTGAAGCAACGGCCCCGCAACTGGTGTGGGAGACCGTGCCAGAGGTGGATTTTGCCGCAGATGAAGTGTTGGTAAATGTGATGGCAACGGCCGTTAATCGGGCTGATTTGTCGCAAGCCAGGGGTCATTACCCACCCCCGCCGGGAGCCAGCGAACTTTTGGGGCTGGAGATGGCCGGGGTGATTGCCGCAATTGGCACATCTGTGACGGGTTGGCAGGTGGGGGATCGGGTCTGTGCGCTGTTACCAGGGGGTGGATATGCTGAAAAAGCGGCCGTTCCTGCTGGTATGTTGCTGAAATTGCCCGATACCTGGAGTTTTGCCCAGGGGGCTGCGGTGCCGGAGGTGTGGTTTACCGCCTACATCAACCTGTTTTGGGAAGGGGGGGTGCAACCAGGGGAAACGGTTTTGCTCCATGCCGGGGCCAGTGGTGTGGGCACGGCCGGAATCCAGCTAGGCAAGGCAGTGGGGGCCAGGGTGTTTGTCACGGTTGGTTCGGAGGAGAAGGCGGCTGCCTGTCGTCAGTTGGGGGCAGATGTTGCCATTAACTACAAAACGGAGGATTTTTTAACGGCCGTTTTGCAGGTCACCAACGGGCAGGGGGTGGATGTGATTTTAGACCCGGTGGGCGGTTCTTATCTGGACAGAAACGTGAAGGGTTTACGGCCGTTTGGTCGTCTGGTCAACATTGGGTTGTTGGGTGGTTCGGCCGGGCAGATGGAGGTGGGGTTGTTGCTGCGGAAACGGTTAAAAGTGGTGGGGTCTACGCTGCGGAATCGGCCGTTGGCCGAAAAAATAAAAATTACCCGCCAGTTTGGTGAACAATTTTGGCCGATGTTGTTGAGTGGAGAATTACGGCCGATCATTGACACCACCTTTCCCATTGAACAAGCCCAGGCTGCTCATGAGTATGTTGCCCTGGATAAAAACATTGGTAAGGTCATTTTAACGTTGTAAAGTGTGCCCTTCGACAGGCTCAGGCCGCAGAACATAGCTGTGAAACGTAAAACGTGAAACGTGATCAGAGGAATTTCACGTTTCACGTTTTACGTTTTACGATAACTATCTAGTTATGAGAATAATTCTTCTAAAAACTAGATTGCCTTTTTTGCAGAGTGGTACCTAAGCGTTCCTTTTGCCATACAACAGATAAAACAATCAAGTTATAATCGGTTTGAAAGTTACAACAGGTTTAAGATTTTTTCGTACACATACACTGGGCACTGATTACCGTTCACTGATTACCGTTCACTGATTACTGACCACAAGATGAACACGCATCGCCACAACGATAACCCATTTTTCAACCGCCAGCGCGTCACCGATTCACGTTACTTTGTGGGACGGGAACGTGAAGTTGAGGGGTTGTACAGCGCAATTGCTACCCGCCAATCCCGTTCCATCGTAGGCGAGCGCAAGATGGGCAAAAGCTCCCTGCTCACCCACCTGGCAAACCCCCACACCTTACAACTACATGGTTTTGACCCTGCCCGCTACATTTTTATTTATGTAGATTTGGAAGGCATGGCAAATATCTCCTATGAGGAGTTTTGGCCTGAGTTGCTAGACAGGTTGGAAACCGCCCTCCCCCCCACCCAGGAGGAGCTTCGCACCCTGATACGGGAGATGGTGATGCAGCCAGAGGTGCGATTTATGCAGGTGCGCCGCCTGTTACGGCGGGTAGAACGGGCCGGGTTGACGATGGTATTGATGTTAGACGAGTTTGAAAGCCTGGCTTCTAATCAGGCGTTTAATGCCAGTTTTTATGGCGAATTACGGAGTCTGGCAGGGGAATTGGGGCTGATTTATGTCACCGCTTCCAAACGCAGCCTGTACGACCTGACCTATGAACATGCAGATACTTTGTCGTCTCCTTTTTTCAACATTTTTTCGGAGGAGCGTTTGGGGTTAATGCCCACCGATGAAGCGACTGAGTTGTTGGTTAAGTTATCGGGGTTGGAAAACGGCCGTTCTTTCTCCCCCACCGAACGCGCTTTTTGTCTGAACCTGGCCGGGCCGCACCCCTTTTTCTTGCAAGTTGCCAGTGCCTACCTTTACACCGCCCGCCAACAACCTGTAGCCGACCACACCCTGTTTGAGCAGGTAGAACGCCGTTTTAAGGCCGAGGCAGAAGACCACTTCCGGTATTTGTGGGGGCAACTGGCCGCTGAGGAACAATTTGCCCTGCGCCATCTGCCCACTGCCACCCCAGAAATACGAAAACTACTGCAAAACAAAGCGTTGTTGATGGAAGGGGAAAACGGCCGTTTACTCCCCTTCTCCGCTGCTTTTGCAGAATTTTTGACCCGCACCGAGGTGACAGAACGGCCGTCTCACACCCTCACCCACCTGGAATCCCGCACCGCCACCAATCTCACCGGCACCACATTGGGCAATTACCGCGTATTAACCCCACTGGGGCGTGGCGGCATGGCTGTGGTTTACAAGGGGTATCAATCATCGCTGGATCGGTATGTGGCTATTAAAGTGATGGCCCACCACCTGGTAGCAGACCAGAGTTTTCTGGAACGTTTCCAACGGGAAGCGGCCGGGGTGGCCCAATTACGCCATCAAAATATCGTACAAATGCACGATTTTGGTGCCCATGAAGGGTTATCCTTTATGGTGATGGAGTTTATTGACGGCGAAACCCTCAAAGAGTGGCTCACTCCCTTAAAACAGTATGGGCAACGGCTTCCTTTGCCTGAAACAGGGCAAGTTGTGCGGGATATTGCGGCTGCCCTGGATTATGCCCACGCGCACGGAGTGGTGCATCGGGATGTTAAACCCGCCAACATTATGCTGCGGCGTGAGGATCGGCTGGCGGAGTTGACCGGGGCTAAACCATTTACGGCCGTTCTCACCGATTTTGGGGTAGCGCGAATGTTGGAAGGGGTGCAACTGACCGGCACTGGAGCTACCATTGGCACCCCCGATTACATGTCGCCGGAACAGGCCAAAGGGTTGCCCGCAGGCCCGGCCTCCGATATTTACTCATTGGGGATTGTATTGTATGAAATGTTGACCGGGCAGCTGCCATTTACGGCCGATACACCCGTTGCTGTATTGCTCAAACACATGCAGGCAGAACCCCCTTCCATCACCCTCACTGTACCTACCTTGCCCGTTGCAGTTGAACCTGTGTTACAAAAAGCCCTGGCAAAAGAGCCAGCCGACCGATACTCAACGGCCGGAAAACTGGCAGAAGCACTGTTACAAGCCATTACCTGAGAGATATGACGTATGGCGTAAAACGGAATACACCATACGCACTGCACAATACCCATGATTCGTCGCTCAATTCTCACCGGACTTTCTGCCGGGCTGCTCCTGACACTGGCAGGGTTATACCCTACCCTCAGCCTGTTTGCGCCGTTGGTGTTGCCGGGTTGGGAACGGCCGATTGCCAACGAGTTGGTGCATGGGCTGGTGTTAATGGCCTCTGCCATGATTGCACTGCCCACAGTGGTGGGAGTGGGGGTTGTGGCGGCCTACCGCGTGTCGGCCAGCGATTGGCGCAGCGGGGCGCGGGCAGGCGCGTTGGCCGGGGGTATTGCCGGGTTACTCTCCTTTTTTACCCTGGTTTCCCCCCTCAACGCCATGCTGGCCTTCAGTAAAATCGTGCCTTTTTTGTCCTTTACCAACGAACCACCCTTGATCCCGATTGAATCCCTGGTGCAATACATCACCGTGTTTGAAAGTGGCAGCTTTTTGTTGGGGTTGCAGCTGTTCATTAGTGTATTGTTGGGTGTGGTCGAAGGGGCCTGGTTTGGCAATCGGCGAACGGCCGTTTTGTTAGAAAAACCCACCTTCTACGCCCTGATAGCCCAGGGAAAACATCCACGCGATTGGTTTGCTGGGGACGAAACCGCCAGCCGTATTGGGCTGTGGGTGGGCAGCCTGGTCAGTCTGCTCATCATTTTCACCACCTTGAGCTGGTTTTATGTGGGGTTGACAGATGACTTTCCTGAACTAGATACGGCTTTGCAACACAGCCAGTTGGGTTTCATTTCTGGCCCCATTACCCCCCTGCTCCGTGCCCTCTCACCCCTGTTCACCTTGAGTGTCGTGGGGTTTGGCGCAGTGATTGTCTTTTTCATCAAAAACCCACCTGATCGTTTCCTGGCTCGCATCAAAGCGGTGACATTGGCTTCTATTATTGCGGCAATCTCGTTAACGGCCGTTTCGCTCCGTCTCCTTTACTTTCATGTGGGCCTGTCTCCTTTTTATCTGGCGCGAGGGTTATACGAAAATGTTTCCCTGGCTGATATGGAGTATTTACGGGCTGTCCTCTCGGCTGGTGAAGCCTCCACCCTTGCCATCGCCACTGTGTTGATTCTCCCCTGGATCGTGATGTTTGTCAGTCTCATAGT
>CAZPEJ010000232.1:0-7749 GCA_964585465.1 uncultured Ardenticatenaceae bacterium | reverse complement strand
ATGAAACTTTCAAAGATAGCAATAACAATAATTGTTTTGACTTTTTAAGGTACAGGTAAAAAAGGGTTTTGGATGGATGGTTAGGGTAATTAGCGACCTTCTCTGCTATGATTGGGCGTTCCTATCTTATGCGCTGTTGTAGGTGTCTTGTATCTATTCAGGTATAGATTTGGGTAAAAATCTTGGAAAGGCGATGTTTTGTTTAAATATGGCGGTACTGTTTTTGCGAAAATTGTTTCCCTTTCCAATTTTTAACGATTTTCCTGAATCATGACCGCCATACTGGGTACTCGCCAGGCTGTCATTTGCCATATCTATGGGGTGCAGATACCTGTATAGTTACTAAAATTTGACCAATGATGCAACATTGCCATCACAATACACAACCCCCTACATTTTGAGGTCAGAAAGCTACTCACTTTTGTATTCTAAAATGTCTCCCGGCTGACAATTTAATGCTTTACAAATTGCCTCAAGTGTTGAAAAACGGACCGCCTTTGCTTTTCCATTTTTCAAGATGGAAAGATTGGCCATGGTTATGCCCACTTTCTCTGTAAGTTCAGTAACACTCATTTTTCTCTTTGCCAACATGACATCAATATTTATTATTATTGCCATAATTGCACCTTATACCGTTAAATCATTTTCTGACTTTATGTCTACAGCATTTTGTAGAAGTCTTTGAAAAACAGCAGCAGCGGTTGCAATTACGATAGAAGCAAAAGTAGTAAAAATGCCCAAGGCAGTAACACCCGCCGGGTCGTCGCCTCTAACAAATAACCTTATGTATAGTATCCCTGACACAATGAAGCCACCAAAAGTGATTGCACAGTATTTTATGTTCCTCACAGCATTCACAGATAATTGAGAGAAAACTTTATTGCCGTCAATATGGACTAAAAGCTTAAATGCCTGGTATAACGCAACAAAAAATGGGATTGAACCTATGTAAGCATAAATAATAAGCGGATCTTTATAAATGCTAATCAGATCTAAGTTAGCAGCTCTTCCTTCAAGTTGAGGAAACCAAATCAGCCATATGAGGGACCCGATTGCGATAAGACAAATGACAAACTTTAAGAATAGTGTTGATCCTTTTTTCATAAACAATACCTCACTTAGTTTAGTAATAGGTAGGTATACTGTAACACATGATTTATCGTTTGAAAATATATTGTTATCGTTATTCGTTATTATGGCTAACATGGGAAAAGTGTTGTTTTCTATTCCCTTGCAAGTTTCGGTGCCACCCCCACTCAAGCGTGGTCTGGCACGCCGCCCAACCGACGTTAACACCCGCAGGGCCAGTGTCGGGTCTTGAATAATAGGAGAAATTGTAATGCCTCAGCACCGAATATATCGCATGAAATTTTCGAGCGTTTACCCAATGTATGTGAAGAAGGCCGAACGCAAAAACCGCACGAAAGAAGAAGTTGACCGAATCGTCTGCTGGTTGACTGGCTACAGCCAAGCAGAACTACAACACCAGATCAAACTTGAAAGTGACTTCGAGGCTTTCTTTGCCCAAGCCCCATTGTTCAATCCAAATGCCTCACTCATCAAAGGCGTTGTGTGTGGTGTACGTGTGGAAGACATCGAAGACCCCCTCATGCGGAAGGTTCGCTATCTGGACAAGCTCGTTGATGAACTGGCAAAGGGAAAGACACTGGACAAAATCCTGCGGTAATTCCCTACTGATTGTTAGGGGATTGTTTGGAAACAAGTTTGTAGTAACGACTTTAGTCGTTCAGACTGCTAACAGCGAACCTGTCTGACGAGATTCGTTTTCAAGAGAGAAAACCTTTGCTTTCTTTGCGTTCTTTACGGTTAAATCCCAGAGAGGTTGAACAGTTACTTGCCTTAAAAATTATGTCGCTTGACTCGGTCAGTTTGTTATTGGGTGTTCACAAAGGTTTTGATCAGCTGTGCCAGCACACCTGAAGCGGCCGTTGGCAAATGGTGGGGAGACAGATACACTTTTGTTATGCCTACTATTACCATCAACCAACAACCCATTTTTTATGCTTTGCATCGCCAGGGAAGTGCTGCCCATGCTGTTGTTTTGATACACGGGGCGGGTAGTACTCACCTTGACTGGCCGAAAGAGGTTCGCCAGTTGCCAAATTCGGCCGTTTATGCCCTGGATTTGCCCGGACACGGCCGTTCTGCCCCCCCCGGCCGTACCACTATCGAGGCATATACTGACGAGGTGGTGGCTTTGATAGAAACCTTGCAACTGCAAAAGGTGGTGTTGGTGGGGCACTCGATGGGCGGCGCAATTGCACAGACGGTGGGGCTACGCCAGTTGTCTCAGGTGGCCGGGCTGGTTTTGGTGGGGACGGGGGCGCGGCTGCGGGTGACAGACACGATTTTGGGCAAGGTGATGACGGAGATGGAAACGGCCGTTTTCACCATCGTCAACTATTACTGGTCAGCCCAGACACAAGAAGCGGTGAAAGCCCTCAGCCGTAAAAATCTGATGAAAAACGAACCAGCGACGTTATATGGAGATTTTATCGCCTGCCACCAGTTCGACGTGCGTGACCGCCTGGGACAAATCCCCCACCCCACCCTGGTCATCAGTGCCGGCGAAGACCAGATGACTCCGGCCAAATACGGCCGTTTCCTGGCCGACAGCCTGCCCCACGCCCAATTTACCCTCATCGAACAAGCCGCACACATGATGATGCTGGAACGGCCGAAAGAGGTAGCCGCCGCAATTGAACACTTTTTGCGGTTGTTATGATTTCCCTTGCCAACCGGCCGCCTGCAAACCCCTACCATGCAACATGTCTCGCAATCGTGGTTCAATGGCTTTCATGGCTCGCCCACGATGGCTCAGGGTGTGTTTAACGGCCGAATCCAAACTTGCCATGGTCACCCCTTTCTCTGCCACATAAAACACCGGATCATACCCAAAACCACCACTGCCAGCAGGTTCAAAGGCAATATACCCCTCACAAACTCCCTCGGCCTCCTCCAAAACAGTGCCGTCTGGCCCGGCCAGCAGAATCACACAGCAAAAGCGGGCTGTGCGCCGTGCCCAGGGCACAGCCCGTAACTTGTGCAGCAGCAAGGTATATCGCTCTGCATAGCTTAACCCTGGGCCGCCATACCGCCCAGTATAAACTCCAGGCTGCCCGTCCAGTGCATCTACAACCAACCCCGAATCGTCGGCCAACGTCAACAGCCCGGTTTCCACCGCATAAGCCTGAGCTTTTAACAAAGCGTTTTCACGAAAAGTGGTGCCCGTCTCCTCCACATCCCGCACCACCCCTGCTTCATCCAACCCCAACCAATTCACCTGCAAATCTGCCAACATTTCGGCAAACTCTTTGACTTTTCCTTTATTGTGAGTAGCAACTAATAATTTATTTTTCATATAACCTTAAGAGGGAGGCCCGGTAATGATTGAAGATTCAGGAAAAGGCCGGGATGCCAGCCAGGGCCAGGGTGGAGGCGGGGAAGTTGTTGCGATACAACAATTCGGTCATAGTGGCGGCCGGAACGGGTTGGCTAAAAAAGTAACCTTGTATCTCTTCACAACATTGTTCGTGAAGAAATATCAGTTGTTCTTCAGACTCCACCCCTTCGGCAATCACCCGTAGATTGAGGCTGTGGGACATGGCGATGATGGCTTTGATAATGGCCCGGTCGTGGTTGTTTTGGTTCATGCCGCGAATGAATGATTGGTCAATTTTTAAGGTGTCTACCGGCAGGCGATTCAAACAGTGGAGTGAGGAGTCGAGGCCAAAATCGTCTACCGAAATACCCACCCCCAGGTTGTGCAACTGGCGCAAGATGTTGACATAGACGTTTTTCTTTTCGATGGCACTGACTTCGGTGATTTCCAGTTCCAGGGTGTGGGGAGGAACGGCCGTTTCCCGCAACACTTCTTGCACCCATAACACCAAATCATCATCCCGAATTTGCGGCGTTGCCACATTCACGGCCATTCGCAATGAGGAAAAACCTGCCCGATGCCATTGTTTCAACTGGTAACAGGCGGTTCGTAACAACCAACGGCCGATTGGCAAAATAAGCCCTGTCTCCTCGGCCAAAGAAATAAACTCCTCCGGTTTTAACAGCCCATATTTGGGGTGTTGCCAGCGCAACAAAGCCTCGGTACCCGTAATTTGGCGCGTACTCAGAGAGACAAATGGCTGGTAATAAAGGAGCATCTCATTGGCTTCTAACGCCAGGCGCAAACTATTTTCCATATTCCAACGGGCAAACGCGAGTTTAAACTGACCTGTTTCAAACACAGCATGACGGGCTTTGCCTTTGCCCTTGGCCTGGTACATGGCCGTATCTGCATCGCGCAACAAATCGTCGGGGCGGTCATAGTAGCGGGTGCTGGTGGTGATGCCAATGCTGGTGCTAGTGAATAAACGATGCCCCTCTATCTGGAAGGGTGAACCCAGTTGGCGTTGAATGAGATCGGCCGTTTCGTGGGCTGTTTGCACCATTGGAATATCCTCTAATAAAATGACAAACTCATCTCCACCAAAACGGGCCAACGTATCCTCTGGGCGCAGGCAGCCCTCCAGACGGCGAGCCACCGCCACTAACAGTTGATCCCCCACCAGATGACCCAGGCTATCGTTGATGACTTTGAAACGATCCAGATCGAGAAAAAGAACGGCAAACCGGTAGTTGTTTTGTTGTTTGCTGCGAGCAATCGCTTTTGCCAGACGATCTATGAACAAAGAACGGTTGGGCAATCCGGTAAGGGAGTCGTGCAGGGCATCATAGATTAACTTCTCTTCAGCCTGCCGGCGGCGGGTAATGTCGGTTTGGGAGCCAGCAATCCGATAAACATGGCCTTCCTTGTCGCGTACTGCCAAACCCCGGCAAAGCATCCAGAGATAACGGCCGTCTTTGTGTTGGATGCGGTGTTCATTTTCAAAGTGCGGGGTAGCGTTTTCAATGTGGGCAGCCAGGTCTGCTTGCAAGGCTGGATAATCCTCTGCATGTACCCGGCTAAACCATTCCGAAATGGTATCCCCTATTTCGTTATCCTCATACCCCAGCATAGTTTTCCAACGAGGGGAAAAATACACCTGTTCTGGCTGCAAGTGCCAATCCCACAACCCATCATTGGCCCCTTGTGCGGCCAGAATATACCGTTCTTCACTTTCCCGTAATGCTCTCTGGACATGTTTGCGTTCAATGGCGTAACGCAGGGCGCGCACAATCAATTTACTATCTACCTCCCCTTTAGTAAGGTAATCTTGCGCCCCTTCTTTAAGAGCCTTCAGAGCAACCATCTCGTCATCAGAGCCGCTCAAAACCACAATCGGCAGTTGGGGTGCATGGGTATATAAACGAACAAAGGTTTCCAGGCCGCGACTATCTGGTAAAGACAAATCTGACAAGATGACATCAAATCTATCTTGCTGCAATCGTTCCAAACCAAGTTGTAACCGTTCCACCCAGGTAATGTGGAAGGTAATATCTTGCTCATCTATTAATAACTCTTGCAGGAGATCCGCATCCCCTGGATCATCCTCAATTAAGAGGATATTCATTATTTTTTGAACCATGATTTATCACTATATTTCATCGCGGCGGAAATTTAACTACTGTGAACCAGAACGCTTCGATAGATTTTACGATCTTGGCAAACTGTACCAATCCAACAGGTTTCGTGACATAGGAATTTGCGCCCAAATGATAACTTTTGAGAATATCTTCGTCTGCATCGGAAGTGGTGAGAACGACGACAGGGATTGTTCGCAGGGTTGGGTCATTTTTGATCTCTTGCAACACTTCCCGGCCATCTTTGCGGGGTAAATTGAGGTCTAACAAAACCAGGTCAGGGCGTTTGGCATTGGTGTAATTCCCTTCTTGCCGCAAATAGGCCATCGCTTTTACGCCATCATTTACTACATTCACATTTACCATTACTTTTGCTTCTTCTAACAGTTCTTGCGTCAGGTCAGCATCTCCGGGGTCATCTTCTACCATTAAAATTTCGATGATTTCACTCATTGAGTTGGTTGCTCCTATTATATCGGTAATGTAAAGTAGAAAGTGGTGCCTTGCCCTGGGACGGAGTGAAACCAGATACGGCCGTTATGGTTTTCCACCACCTTTTTGCAAATCGCCAGGCCAACCCCGGTGCCAGGGTAACGTTCCTTTGTATGCAGCCGCTGGAAAATGACAAAAACACGCTCCGCATACGTCGCTTCAATCCCAATACCATTGTCAGTTACCAGAAAAAGCCACTCATCTGGTTGACGCTCCACCTGGATTCTAATTTCCGGTGGATCGTTGCGGCGAAACTTAATGGCATTACTGAGCAGGTTACGAAACAAAGAAACCATTTGAGAAGGGTCTGCTTGAACGGTTGGTAAAACATCGTTGGTAATAACGGCCGCATTCTCCGCCACCAACAGTTCCAAATCTATCAGCACCTTTTTAACAATGTGATTCATGTCAATGGCCTGCCGCCGCAACTCCTTCTCCCCCACCCCCAGATAAGACAGCAAATCAGTAATCAACAGGTGCATCTGCATTGCCCCAGTTGTAACATAATGAATATACTTATCAGCCTTCTGATCCAGCTTTCCTTGATAACGCCGCTCTAACAATTCCGCATAGGTTCGCACCTTTCGCAGGGGTTCGCGTAAATCATGGGTTGCCACATAGGCAAACTGTTGTAACTCTGCATTGGTGCGCGTCAAAGAGCGCGCCTTCTCGCCTAGTACCATTTCTACCCGTTTCCGTTCGATATTTTCTTGATTGAGCAAGGTGTTGGTACTCTCTAATTCGGCCGTTCTTTCAGTTAATTTGCGATTGGTCACCTGCAACTCATGAATCGCCCGCTCCAAACTGCGAGCCGCCAACCAGGCCACCAACGCCACCGCAAAAAAACCAGTCACCAGATAAGCACTAAACGGCAAACTGGTCAAACGAATGGTGATGATATTGAGCAACACCCCCACAAAACCCGCAATAACAAAACTACTGTAGGAATCTAACAAAAAACTGGACATCATGATAGGAATGGTGAAGGTAAACAGTACCCGCCCGTTCACCACCTGCTCTGGGGTGTCGCTGGCGGCAAAAATGATGACCAGAAAAAAAGAAAAGAGCCAGCTTGCCATTCGATAAGACACATAGCGGCTGATCAGATAGATGATCCCCACTGCCACCATCGTCGCCAAAGCACCCGCAATCAACAGTTTGTATCCCGGTTCGCTCCTATCCGCCAGCAAAAAAGTACCCAATAACGCCCAAAAGGCCAACGTACCAATGCCAAACAACAAAATGTTTAACAAATAAGCGCGTCGTCTATCAACTGCGTCTAACAAATTGGGTTCAAAAAAACGGCGAAATAAACTCATGGTGGTTCTTAGTTGTTACCAACCTTTAACTTGCAACCTCCCAGGTTAATCCCCCAAAAACGCCTGTCTGTTGCAACCAGATCAAGGTGGTTAAAATGGTAGCCCGCACCACAACAGTGGGGCTGTAGAGGCATTTGCCAATCCACAAGGGTGGATAAGGGGGTTCCAGGTGTCTCAATAACCAGTTGCCGCCCCGATGAAAAACCTCACAGGGAATGTCATACCCTTGTTGGCGGCAACTCAGCAATGCTTGTAAGCAGTAGGCGGTTTCTTCGGCCGTTGGGGTGTAATATCCCCAAGAGCCATCTGTGTTTTGGTTGGTGATTATCCATCGAACCGCTTTCTCAATCAATTCATCTACATATCTTACACCCGCAATAATGGCATGGGACGTGAC
>CAZPEJ010000231.1:0-7803 GCA_964585465.1 uncultured Ardenticatenaceae bacterium | reverse complement strand
GCCCCACCGTTGACATTGCCTCTTTCCTCATTCAGCCCCAACTCGCGGATGACGGCCACCGCTTGAGCCGCAAAGGCTTCGTTCAGTTCAATCACGTCTATGTCGTTCAGGTTTATGCCGGTGCGTTTGAGCAGTTTTGGCACAGCGTTAATTGGCCCCACGCCCATGATTTCGGGGCGTACCCCACCCACTGCAAACCCGACAAAACGCACCAATGGTTTGAGGCCCAGGGATTCGGCCGTTTTCCGTTCCATCACAATTACCGCTGCCGCCCCATCACTCAACGGCGAAGCATTGCCAGCCGTGACCGTGCCACCATTTTTGAAGACGGGTTTGAGTTTTGCCAACCCTTCTAACGTGGTATCAGCCCGCAAATGTTCATCTTTGTCCAGCACAAAGGTATAGCTGTGTCGTTTGCCATCTTCGCCTACACTCACCTCTTCAATGTCCAGGGGCAAAATTTCATCCTTAAAGAGTTCTCTGGCATAAGCGGCGGCCGCTTTTTGGTGACTGCGAACCGCAAATTCATCCTGTGTCTGGCGTGACACCTCGAACTCCTGGCTGACTTGTTCGGCCGTTAACCCCATGCTCATGTACACTTCCGGGTTGTTTTCTACCATGTACGGGTTGGGGCTGATACGATAACCCGTCATAGGCACCAAACTCATCGTCTCGGCACCACCCGCAATGATACAATCTGCCCCGTTGGCAATGATGCGTTCAGCGGCCATGGCAATGGTTTGCAAACCGCTAGAGCAAAAGCGGTTCACGGTCATGCCGGGGGTTTCTACCGGCAAACCAGCCCGCAAAGCAATCGTGCGGCCGAAATTCAGCCCTTGCGCCCCTTCTGGCATGGCACAGCCAATAATCACGTCGTCTATCATCTCTGGGGATAACCCTTCCGCCTTCCGCATAGCTTCCTGAATCACCGCCGCCGCCATGTCATCTGACCGCCAGTTGCGTGTGGCTCCTCGTTTGGCCTTGCCAACGGCCGTTCTGCTGCCTGCTACAATGACTGCTTCTCTTGTCATGTTAATTTCTCCTCAGCATTGTTAATAGCTGTTTTGGTGTGTAAATTGACACACCGGCTGATCTAAATCCAACTTTATCGCGTGTCACAATGGCCGGAATTTTATTCTCCTTGACACAAGCGATCTGCACATTATCTTCAAAGTCGTTACCCTCCAAACTATCTGCCAATAACAAAGTCGCTTTTGTGATAGGTAACACGTCCAAACGATTCAAACACAGCCTGACAACTTCGCGGGCTGTAGCTTCATTTGTCAAACGGGTTGTCACATAAAAGATGTCAGTAATGGATGAAGCAGAAACACAGCCTGTCAACTGGCTCTTTTCATGTGCCTGCCAAATAGCAAACGAATCTTTGAACCATTTCGGCCGTTTCAGCATCACATCCAATATGATATTTGTGTCCAGTAAGACCTTCATTTTAGCTATACTTCTCCATACGCCACCCCAATTTCATTTCATCAATTTCTTCATCGCTTACTTGGGGCATGTTTTGGGGAAGTGAGGCCCATATTTTGTTTAGGGACGCAGAACCTTCTGTTTCCACCTTTTTTGGGGTAGGCTCAGAGTCAATGATTTCTTTTACTTTCCGCAGAAATTTCACCCGCCTTGTTTGCGGCCAGCCGCGCACAATTTGTACCATTTCCTCTAAGGTTATATCCCGTTGATTGGCAGTGATTTCGGCCGTTTCCATACATCACCCTCTTTTTGTTAACGATTGACGATTTTTCACCATCGTCAATCGTCAATCGGTCAATTCCGCAGGGGTTTCCCATTCATCAGCATATGCGTAATCCGGTCGCGGGTGCGCTGGTCGCCCACCAACGACAGGAACGCCTCACGCTCCAAATCCAAAATGTACCAGGGGTCAACCCAGGCTGGCGCGCTCAAATCGCCACCACACAGCACATAGGCCAGCTTGCTGCCCACCACTGCATCATACTCAGTGGCATAACCCGCCCAGGCAAAACTTTTCAGCCCCAACTTCAAGGCCGCCAACACATCCCGTCCGGCCGCATACACCTTCTCTACCTCTGGCGGGCGCGCCCCAGAAGCCACCAACTGCAAAGCCAACTGTTTGGCCTTTGCCAGCCGATGTTCACCATTCATCACAATCAGGTCGCTGGGCTGCAAATAACCCAGTTCCTTATCTTCCCAGGCACTGGTGCCTACCTTAGCAGTGGCGATTTGCTCAAATGCCTCTTGCATCACGGGCAACACATCGCCGTTGGGGTTTCGCATCACCGGGTTAATTTTACGCCGGATGATCTCTTTGCAGCCGCCCCCGGCCGGAACCACTCCCACACCCACTTCTACCAGCCCCATGTATGTCTCATGGTCAGCTACCGAAGCCCAACCCGCCATCGTGAACTCCACCCCGCCGCCCAATACTCGTTGATGCGGGGCAGTAACGACGGGTTTGGGGGCATGGCGCAGGCGGAATGTGGCATCTTGCAACGCTTTCACCGACTGGTCAATAGCATCCCACATACCTTGCGCGGCGGCAATACCCACCACCGCAATGTTAGCTCCTATGCAGAAATCTTGACCATTGTTACCAATCACCAGGGCATCGAAGTCGGTGTTGAGGCGGGCCAGGGCGGTGTTTGCCATCTCTACAATATCAGCATCAATAGCGTTGAGTTTGGCATGGAACTCTAACAAGGCTACACCGTCGCCCATATCGTGCAGGCTGGCACTGGCGTTGCTCTCTACTTTTTTGCCTGCTTTGTGCAGGTCGCTCACCAAAATGATGTTTTTGTCGCCGGTTTTGGTGATGGTTTGTTTGCTGGTGAAGTCGTAACAGGTACCATCGCGGTAGAAGCTGGAACGGCCGTTTGCCAACATCTCCTTCACCCAATCGGCTACCTGGAACCCGGCAACTTGCATTTTTTCGGCCGTTTCTGCCACCCCCAACATATCCCAAATCTCAAACGGGCCAGCCTCGTGGGCAAACCCCCAGCGCATGGCATCATCCACATCGCTTAACTTATAGGCAATTTCTGGAGCGACATGAGCAGCATAAGCCAGGCCATAATAGAGTAAATCGCGCACATAGGTAGCAGCACGATCATTAAACTGCAACAAAGTTCGCAGCCGTTCCCCTAAATCTTCTACTTTTCGTACCGCCCCCACCGATTCAAACCGCACTTTGGGGGCAGCTTCATGCGCCATGGTGGCCGGGTTGAGCGTCCAAAATTCGCGTTGTCCGTTGACTGTCACCGATTTGTAGAAACCCTGCCCGGTTTTATTGCCTAACCATTTGTTAGAGAGCATGGTACCAATAACGGCCGAACTTTTTTCCGCCACCAAAATATCCCGATACGGGTCATGGGGGATAGCTTCATACAAATTTTTATTCACATGCCCCATAATGTCCAGCCCCACCAGATCCATCAACCGATAACTGGCCGTTTTAGGACGGCCGATTAACTCCCCAGTGATGGCATCAATTTCAGCCACGCTATACCCCTTCTCCAGCGCATACTCAATGCCATAAGAAGCCGCCACTGCAAAGAAACGATTACCAATAAAGTTGGGTGTATCCTTACAAATCACCACCCCCTTGCCCAGCACATCTCGCCCAAAAGCTGCCATAAACTGCAAAACTTCCGGCGCGGTGTCTGGCGTGGGGATAATTTCCAACAGCTTCAGATAACGTGGGGGATTAAAAAAGTGGGTGCCTAAAAAGTGGGCTTTGAACTCATCGCTGCGCCCTTCGGCAATTTGGTGAATGGGAATGCCCGACGTATTGCTGCTAACAATGCTGCCCGGCTTGCGGATGGCCTCCAACTTCTCCATCAAGGCTTGTTTGGGAGCCAACTGCTCAATAATTACCTCCACAATCCAGTCACAATCGGCCAACCGGCCCAAATCATCTTCCATATTCCCCAGGCTAATCAGGTTGCCCCGGTCGGCCCGTGCCAGGTTGGCCGGTTTGGCCTTGGCCATGCGGTCATACAGGCTTTGCACAATGCGATTCCTGGCTTTGGGGTTATTTTTTTCGCTGTCTTTCAAATCGGGTGGCACAATGTCTACCAGTACCACCTCGATGCCGATGTTAGCCAGATGGGCCGCAATGCCGCCGCCCATCGTGCCAGCACCGATGATACCGACTTTGTTAATCTGAAATGCCATACGGTTCTCCTATTACGTATTACGTATACGGTTTCTTGTCGTCAAATGTCAAATGATTTCCGCCCAATGTGATGTATTTCTTCAACAAAAAAAGTTTTGACAACCTCCCAACTGACTATTGGTGTTGTTGGGATGAGTGTTTGGGCGTTTGCGTTTTCAAAATCAACCATCGCTGCCAATGCCATTATCTTAAAATCACGTTGGTAGGTACTGTCTCCCAGTGGGGGGTTGTTAATGCGGCCATATATTTTTGCGTTTGGGTAAGTTTTCCAGGTCAAAGTAAACTGTCCATAATGTTAACTTTCGGCGAGGAAGAATACGCCATCCTGCTTTCATTACCCACTCTTTTAACTGTTCACGGCCGTATTTTTGAAACAACCATCTCAACTCATCTATTGAACCATGTGCTAATGTGCGCTCGATGATGGTGAAGGCATCAACGGCCGTATCTAACTCCTCAAGAGTGTATTCTTGAAAATACGGCCGTAACGAAACCGGAATCCCTTTTGCTGTCAGTTCCATCTCACCTGGTTTCATAAAAACTCTCTGATTGTCACTCCACAACTGGGCCAACATACTTTTCTAAAGTACGACCAAAGGTTTCTAGTGAATGTGTGGTGAGTGCCAACCGGTGTAATTGGCGCAAACTATCCAGGTTTTGCACCATGGTTAGCTGCTGGGTTATTTCCAGGGGAATAAGCTCTGTAAATCGCAGTTGTAATGAATCCAAAATCACCTGACGCAATGACTGTTGTCCTTGTTGTAACCCTAACTGTTTCCCTTCTTCAATCCATTGCTGGGCTAATGTGGGCATGGTTTTATCTCCTTCACTCAGAGTCGTTTTTAACGTCTCCTTCATCTCATCTGGGGTAATGTGTTCGGCCGTTGCCGCCACATACCGTAATACCGTTACCAGATATTCTAATGCAGTTTGTTTGTTCTGTAGCTCTTGGAACAAGGTAAATATGGTTGGTAAATGTTGGGCCAGACGTGGATCAAAAATGTATTTGAGGATGAACAAAGCTATCTGGGTGCGGGCAACCCCATAAATTTGCTGGGGCAGGAGTTCAGACAGGTCGAGAAGCTGATGTTGGAATTGGGGAAAATACGGCCGTAATTCCTCTGGCCCCCGATACAACGACCCAAACTCAGTAGATGCCTGCCACTTCTCCTTGCCGTGATACAACACTACTGGAATGATGGGTTTCAAACCTTTCTCCTGTTTCAACTCCTTTTCCCATATCCGTACCATGTAGCGCAACAGTTGAAAAGCTACCCGCTCATCCGGGAAACTTTTATGCTCCAACAACACATAAACATACCCTTCATACCCCCCTTTCAACTGCACCCCATACAATAAATCTGAAAAATGCTCCTGTAAATCGGGGTCTACAAAACTATCCTTGTGCAATTCCAGGGTAGAAACGTCCAAAAGTTCAGCTACCGACGCAGGCAGGTAATAGCGCAAAAAGTCTTGCGCCACTTCAGGATGGGAAAACGTTTCCTTAAAAAACTTGTCATGCGGGTTACTGATCTTGTTCATTAAACAAAGGCGTTTCTAAGTGAACGTCCAGAAATTAGTTCGTCGTAACGACTTTAGTCGTTCAGACCGCTGAAGCGGTTACTACGAACAAAAAAGGGAAGTTAGTTTTAGACGCTCACCAACCCCTCCAATGTGTACGCTTGAAAATACGGCCGTAACGAAACCAGAATCCCTCTTGCTGTCAGTTCCATATTTCAAACTGAAATTTTTAATCTTTCTGCCACCCAGATATTAACCAGGGTTTCAACTGATACACCTTCGCGTATAGCGATTTCTTGTACTTTTTGGGTCAATTCTGTTGCCAAAACAACACGCTGACGACGCGCTGCCCGTACTTCAATTTCCACTTCCTGAGTCTCATCCCAATAATCAGCCAGGTTATGGGTATCCCAAAATTCGGCCGCCTCTTGAATACTATTAAAGTTGTCTGGTAAAGGATCTTTTATTTTATTTTCGGTCATAGGCCTTACGCTCGGAGCTTTCCATATCCCTGGCACTAATTACAAGCGCACGATGAGGGAATTTGAAGATAAAATAAACTATCAAATAGCGGCCACCTTCTGTTTGACCCAGTGCTGTGTACACATCCTCACCCTTGATCTTCCCTTTTTGGTGAAATCGGAAACGTGGCTGATTAAAAAAAATTTCCTCCACTTCATCAGGGCTTAAGTGATGTTTCCACTCCAATTTATCTAAAATTTCTGGCAGCCAGATAAAGTCATCTATAAACATAGGGATTGTTAGGAAACAAGTTTGTAGTAACGACTTTAGTCGTTCAGACCGCTGAAGCGGTTACTACGAACAAAAAAGGGAAGTTAGTTTTAGACGCTCACCAACCCCTCCAATGTGTACGCTTGAAAATACGGCCGTAACGAAACCAGAATCCCTCTTGCTGCCAGTTCCAGTCATGCCCTACAGTTTATAAATTTCCCGACGATGACCTACCTTCAAAACAACCATCTGGTAGCGTAACAAAGGCACGTTTAGACCCATCCATTCTAATTTATTCAAGATACGATTCTGCCAAATGGCGGGTAATCGTTGAATATCTATTTGTGCCTCGTCTGTAAGAACAACATCAAATTCATCCATTCGTTAATTGCTGGCGAAAACTCTTCAAATCCGTCGTTTTACTCTTGCGGGCCTGTGCAACTGAACGTTGAAGAGAAGCAGCAAATTCAGGTTGAAAAGTTGCTTCACGCTCCTCTTTATCATCCCCAATAGCATCTATCAACTGAGTCAGCCAAACACTCATACGCCGATCAATGATATGTTCTACTAAACTTTCAAATTCCTGACGTGACAAATCTGCAATTGTATTGTTCATCCTGACAATCCCTTTTCTGCACTTTTGTTGCCAATTGTACCACAAGCCCCACAGGTCATTGAACGGCCGAATAATAATCCGGTGGCAACTTCTCCATATGTCGGTCTGGAAAATGAAGTGGTGCAAAACCAAATCGGTTGTAAAAGTCCTGTTTGTCAATCGTCGTCAGGCTAAAACGTTTTAGCCCCTGCAAATCGGGGTGTTCCAGGATGCAGCTTAACAGCCAATTCCCTAATCCCTGTCCACGATACGCCGCCACAACATATACATCATTGAGATAAGCATAGGTGGCAAAGTCGGAAATAACTCGCGCAAACCCAATTTGTCGGCCGTTTTCCGCATACATCCCAAAACACAACGAGTGAGCAATAGCCCGCTCCAACACCTCGCGCGTCATCCACCTGGCCCAGGCCGACTCATGCACCAAAAACGCCAAAACCCCCTCCACATCCAGCCTATCCCTGTCTGTGGAAACCGTAAACGAATCAAAGTAACGCTCAAAAATCAAACCTTATTCCTTATACTCCCCCCCCGCAGATAACTAACGGTACCTAGTAATCAGTACCCAGTAATCAGTACCCAGTGATCAGTAATCGGTAGGGTTGCCAAAAACTACATATCCCTAAAAAACCGACCACCTGCGGCAGATTGCACACTGTCCACTGCCCACTGTCCACTGACCACTGAGTACTGACCACTGTCCACTGAAGACTACTTACTTCAACTCCCGCCGCGTGTATCCCAAAATACTCCGCGCCACAATCAG
>CAZPEJ010000230.1:0-7810 GCA_964585465.1 uncultured Ardenticatenaceae bacterium | reverse complement strand
ACGGTTTACGATTCACAGATCACACAGACACACAGAAACTCACAGAGATATACCGCATGAGGCCATAAGTTGACAGTCTGCTGAAGGGGATTGGAGATTAGAGATTGGAGATTTGCCAATCTCCAATCTCTAATCTCTAATCTCAATGAAAATGCCAGTTTATGCCCTCTGTGTTCTACATCTCACTTGAATAGAGGTTATCATGCCAAAAAATTATGCAGCTTTACCATTTAGCGAAGTGCGCCGGGCTGACCGGGCTGTAACGGATGAAAACTGGATTAAAACGTTACTTCATACGGCTCCGATAGGGGTGTTGGCAACGGTTTACGATGGGCAACCATTTACCAATAGCAATTTGTTTGTCTATGCAGAAGATGAGAATGTCATTTACATGCACACGGCCAAAGTGGGACGCACACAAGCCAATGTGGCAGAGCAAGAACGGGTTTGTTTTACCGTGAGCGAAATGGGGCGGCTGCTACCAGCCGATGTGGCCCTGGAGTTTAGCGTGGAGTATAAGGGGGTGGTGGTTTTTGGCACGGCCGAAATCGTGACCGATGAAACGGAAGCTACCGATGCGCTACACCTGTTGCTGAGAAAATATGCCCCCCACCTGGAACCCGGCCGGGATTATCGGCCGGTGGTGGCGGAAGAGTTGAAGAGAACGGCCGTTTACCGCATTCACATTGAACAGTGGAGTGGCAAAAAGAAAGAGGTCGCCGCCGATTTCCCTGGGGCTTATGAATATCAGACCATCCTCAAACGGTAATTCTAATACAGGTTTTCGTAAGTTCTCATCAGGTTTTTGAAACTACATTTCCTCTGTTAACTCCCTACTGCTCACTGGGTACTAATTACTGAGTACTAATACTGGTGGGGAATGGGGATGGCATAGTCAGGGAATCTACGCCATACCCAATCCTCCCATTTCCCCCAATATCCCCTCTACTCCATTGATCACCCCACGCCCTTTTGTTACAATGCCTGCGCGAATGGAAGATTCACGCAGATTTTTCTCTTTCAGGTGGGTATCTATGTTACGCTGCGTTTGTCCAATCCATTCCATCCCAACTGGTTGTCACCTTCTCTGGATGGACACCACACCAACATGTAGAGGAAGCCATGATACCTGAGAAAATAGACCGTTATGTCATTAAGGGCGAAATTGGGCGTGGGGGTATGGCGACCGTATTTGAAGCCTACGATCCACGTTTTGAAAGACCGGTAGCTGTTAAGGTGTTACCGCGCGAATTTATGCACGAACCAGAATTTCGTGCCCGTTTTCACCGCGAAGCCAAAGTGATCGCGGCTCTGGAACATTATGCCATCGTGCCTGTTTATGATTTTGGCGAAGATGGTAGTCAACCCTTCCTGGTTATGCGCCTGATGACCGGTGGTTCGTTATCGGAACGGCTGGAAAAAGGGCCAGTCCCGCTGGATGAAACCTCTCGAATTTTCGACCGTCTCTGTTCAGCCCTCAGTCGCGCCCACAGCCAGGGGTTGGTTCACCGAGACCTGAAACCCAGCAACGTGTTGTTTGACCAGGATGGGCAGGCGTATCTGGCGGATTTTGGCATTGTGCGGGTCACAACCTCCAGTTCTGCCCTCACCGCCAGTGGCAGCGTGGTAGGGACCCCAACCTACATGAGTCCAGAGCAGGTGTATGGGGACAAAGAGTTGGATGCTCGCAGCGATATTTATGCGTTGGGGGTGATTCTGTTCCAAATGCTCACGGGCCAGGCCCCCTATGATGCCGATACCCCAGCTAAAGTGATGATGAAACATATCCTGGACCCGGTGCCCCAGGTGCGGCGGCAACGGCCGGATTTGCCACAAGAGTTTGACACGTTGATTGCCACAGCGATGGCTAAAGAACGGGATTCCCGGTTTGCTTCTGCCAAAGATTTGTCGGCGGCGGTGGCAACGGCCGTTACCCAAAAAATGCAACAGCCAGTCGACATCAATTCCGACCTGGCGGCTCTGCACGCCGAACTTAACATAACTACCCCAGCTGTAGAACCCACCCAAACGACCCCACCCACCCAAACCACCCCACCTGCCCCAACCCTCCCGCCCCTTATGGTAGACACCCCTCTGCCATCACCTGCTCCTACCCTGGCACCGCCGCCGCCAGTGGAAACAACCCAACCTGTGCCACCGCTGGTGGGTAGCTCTACACCCACCCCACAACGCCGATGGACGGGGTTTATGGTTGGGGGCATTGTGGTGATTTGCCTGCTTTGTGTGGTGGGAACGTATGTGCTTTACTCCTGGTTTAGCGCATTGGATTTACCCACTGAAGATGGCACAGTCACCTCTGTTGCCCAGGCTACTGCCACCGATGCAGAGGTGGAAACACCCCAACCAGTGGATACGGAAACGGCCGTTCCCCAACCCACCGACACGGTAGCCGCCGATGCCACCGCCACCCGTTCCAACAGTGGACAAATTCCTGGGGCCGAAGAGACACGAGAAAGTCTGGTCGCTACCAGCCAGGCGGCCACCGCAGCCGCCGGAAGTAGTGGGGTCGAAGGCACACGGGAAAGCCTGGAAGCCACCCGCGATGCCCTCAATGCCCAATCAACAGATGCCACCGCCACCGCCGAAGCCCTCATTCAACCCGTTTCCGACCTGGAGGCTCTGTTTGGCCCGGTGGACGGGGAAATGCCCCACGATAGCGACGAATTTTTGGAAAGTGTGCCAGCCGAAGTCAACTTGCAAAACTTCTCCACCCGCGTCACTTTCCTCAACCCCTACCCCACCAGCCTCAGCGATTGGGACATGGGGTTGATTTTCCGCGCCCCAGAAATCAACGAAGAAATGCGGTTGTTAGTTTTGTCCGATGGCTCCTGGAGCCTGAGCGAACGAACAGGTGATGAAGAAAACACCGTCCAGGAAGGGGACGTGAGCGATATTCTCGATACTAGCAGCGATGGGGAAAATGAAATGTTCCTCATTGTATTGGATGACAGAGGGTACTTCTTCCTGAACGATATTTTTGTAGAACAGTTGGATCTGTCGAGCCATGATGATTTTGGTGAGGTGTCCGTTGCCACCGGTTTTTATGACACCACCGAATCTTCTGGTGAACTGTCCATCTATCGAGATTGGACAATCTGGCCGATGGTGCCTGTTTTTGGCCCGGATGATGGCGAGTTGGAACACATAGATGACGGTTTTGTGAAAGCAGAACCCGCCGGAGTAGACCAATATAACTTCCTGGTAGACACGACTTTCACCAATCCTTATGGCCCGACGACTGGCACCTGGGATTGGGGGTTTGCCTTCCGCGAAGAGGATTTAGACAATCAATACTGGCTCATTGTCACAGACAGTGGTTTCTGGGCATTGTTAAATCGTGAAAGTGGCGAAGATAACGAGGTTCAAGAAGGGGAGGGTGTTAACCTGGATGCCGGTGACAGCGGGCAAAATCGGCTGACTTTGCTGGTTTTAGGGGATGAGGGGTATTTCTTTGTCAATGATGTGTATATTGACACGCTCGATTTGTCGGATCGGTCAAATTCTGGGGATGTAGAAGTGGTGACGGCCTTTTACGTGGGGGATGAAATCGAAGGGAATGCCACAGGATACACTGAGTTTGCTGTCTGGCCGTTGCCTTGAGTAAGTCTGCTTTGCCTTTTAACAACTGGTGGCGGTGGGCCATTGTGGGGTTGTGGGTGTGGTTGGTGGCGTGTGAACGGCCGTCTCCAACCACCTCCGTCATCCCCCTTTCCACCCCTGCCCCGCCAGCCACTCTTGCCGCCCCTACCCCCACATTATCCCCTACTCAATCTCCAACTGCTACCCTGTTATTCACCCCTGCTACCTTGCTACCAACTGTTTCCCCAACTCCATACTTTTCAGGTATCCCTTCCACACCATGCGGGCAACAGCTACCCATTTTGCCTGCCTCCGCCCCTCCCCCGCTCACCAACCTGGCACCTGATCCTGCTGCGCTGGCAACATTACGGGCCATGATGCCAGAATCGGCCGTTCCTGCGCTCAACTACTTGTTAGAAAAACCGCACAACGTCGGGCTGGCTCTTTACCGGATGGGGGATGAGGCCAACGGGGTGTATTTGAATGCCGATGTGCCCATGCCTCTGGCTTCGGTGGTGAAAGTGATTCATCTGGTGGCCTATGTGGAAGGGGTGGCAGCCGGAACTATCAACCCATTAACGGCCGTTTCCCTGGACACACTCACCCAATACCACATTCCCAACTTCGACCTGGGGGCACACCGCCGCGCCGTACAAGAGCTAGAGGAAAACGGCCGAATTTTTGGCAATCCACCTGCTGTCACCCTGGATGATGTGGTGTGGATGATGACCCGGCACAGTTCCAACGCCGCTACCGACTATTTACACCGTCTGCTGGGGCAAGAAACGATTGAACAAACGGCCGTTTCCCTGGGGCTGACCAGTCAAACCGCTCCCTGCCCGTTTTTGGGGCAATTCCTGGCCATGGCAAACCACACTCGCGGCGCAGCCAGCGACCGCAACGCCATTTTGGCCTATCTTGATGACCCGGCCGCCTATAGCCGCGAAGTGACCCTGTTGGTAGATGCGTTTTTAGCCAGCGACTCCTTCCGCCAGTCAGAAACAGCCTGGCGGCGGGAACAGGAACGGCCGTCTTTCTCCACCCAACAACTGTTTTCTAACAGCCTCAACCCCCAGGCCACCCCCCGCGACTACGCCACCTTGATGGCCCGCATTGCCCAAAACGGCTTGAGCAACCCAGAAAGCAGTTTTCAGGCTCGCCGCTTCCTGGAATGGCCCATGATCTTCCCCAACAACCAGGCGTTATTCAGCAATCTGGGCTACAAAAATGGCACCCTGCCTGGGATATTAACAACCGTCTATTACGCCTACCCCCTGGGCGAAGTAACCCCCCTGGTCATTGCCCTCTTTTACCACGACCTGCCCCGCAGCACTTACCAAACCTGGCGTTCCACCCTGCCCCATGACGAACTGGCCCGCTGGCTGCTGGCCGACCCGGCCGCATTACCCGCTTTAAGGGCTGTGTTGAAGAATGGTGAATAGAACAGCGAAGCGTAACGAGATCAGCTTTATGCCGCGCAGAGCCGCAGGGTTGCAGCAAGAGAAAACCCTCTGTGTCTAAACCATGCAATACGCAATAAATCCTCTTTATTGCCCCACTAAATTATTGACAAATCAACTATCAAGCGTAAACTTAGGCGCGTCTAAATTTTAGGGTATTGGTATTTGTTTTTACCAAACCCAGAAACGTGTATGGAGAGTATAGTGAACGGCCCATCTGAGCCGGGCAGTAGTTGGAAAAATAATACTGCCCACCCTGCCAACCAAATAATCCCCCCCTGGTAGGCAGGTTCCCCGTGTTCCGCCTCCAGGGAATCACATTCTTGGAGGTGCCCCATGTTGATTTTAACCCTAGACGATGTGATGACTCGCCTGCGTGTGGCGTTGGAGCGAGATGATTTTGCCGGTGCTGCCGACATCATCGAGTCGCTCAAACCACCGGATCAGGCGGACTTGTTTTTAGAGCTTCAGGAAGAAGATCAGGCTGCCCTGCTGCCACAACTTGACCCGGCCAATTCGGCCGATTTGTTAGCCGAGTTAGATGAAACGGAAGCGGCCGAACTTGTTTCTACGCTGTCCACCGATGCCCTGATTCGGATTGTGGACGAGATGGACCCTGACGAAGCGGTTGATTTGCTCAACGAAATGGAGCCAGAGCAGGCCGAGGCGGTATTGGCCGGGTTGGAAGACCCGGATGAAATTCGGCCGTTGCTGCTGCACCCCTGGGACAGTGCCGGGGGGTTAATGACCTCCGAGTTCCTGGCTTTGCGTCGGCGCATGAGCGCGGCCGAGGCAATTGCTGCTATCCGTGCCTGGAAACCTGATTCGGAAGACATTTATTACCTGTTTGTGGTGGATCGGTATGGCAAGTTGTGTGGGGTGGTTAATTTGCGCCAGCTAGTGGTGTCTCCACCAGATACCCTGCTCTCGGAAATTATGGATGGAGAGGTGGTGTCGGTGCTGGTGGGCACGGATCAGGAGGAGTGCGCCCGCCTGATGTCCAAATATGACCTGTTAGCTCTGCCGGTGGTGGAAACTGATGGCACGTTAATTGGGATGATTACCATTGACGACGTGGTAGATGTGTTGGAGGATGAAGCAACGGAGGATATTCAACGGTTGGGAGCGACAGAGCCGTTGGATCGGCCGTATCTGGACACAGGTATTTTTACTGTAGTCCGCAAACGAATTGGCTGGCTGCTGCTGTTGTTTCTCACTGAAACCTTGACCGGTAGTGTGCTGCGACACTTTGAGGGGGAACTACAAGCGGCCGTTGCACTCTCCTTTTTTATTCCTTTGCTCATTGGTACAGGGGGAAATGCGGGTTCACAAACCACCAGCACCATCATTCGTGCGCTGGCGGTAGAAGATTTGAGCAAGGAAGCGGTCTGGCGGCCTTTGTGGCACGAAATTCGTGCGGGCCTTTTGTTGGGCATCGGCATGGCAGTGGTGGCTTATGTGCGGGCTTTGATGTGGGGAACGGGAGCGGCCGTTGCGATAACCGTCTCATTGGCAATTTTCTGTATCGTGATATGGGCTAACTGCCTGGGGTCAATTCTCCCCCTGGTGGCGGGGAAATTAAAAATTGACCCGACGGTGGTTTCTGGGCCTGCCATGAGTACAGTGGTGGATGCGACGGGGTTGTTTATTTACTTTACGGTAGCAAAGTTTATTTTGGGGTTGTGAAGTGTGAAACGTGAAGCGTGAAACGTGGAAACGTGAAACGTTATGGTTTGTGGGGGGGGTGGAGTTGGGATTCTGTCCAGGTGGTGGTTTCGGGGTGGAACTGTTGCAGGGCAGATTGCCAGTAAGGGCGCAGGTAGGTCGCCAGGTATTGAGAAACACCCTGTTGGGTCAGGTGGGTGAGGGTGGTGGCGTAGCTTTGCAGGATGGTTTCTCCAAGAAGTTCGGCACTGGTTTGGGTGAAGGAAACGGCCGTTCCTGCCCCTTTCTTCACCCACTCAGCCACATCTATTGTCAAAATGCCTTGTACACGCTCCAAAGAGACCTTTTCCCGTTGCGAAACAGTTTCCATCTGTTGCCACAAAGTTTCCAGGCGGGGGAGTAAATCGGCCGTTTTTTGGAACATTTGCTGATAGCTGTTTTTGATGTCTTCAGCCAGTTTTGCCAATTCAGCGCGGGACAGGGGCGGCGCGTCTATCACCGACACGCTCTGGCGCGAAGCGGTCTGCATGGCTTCCAAAACATCGGTTAGTTCGCGGATTTCTGTTTCGGGAGCAATGACACGGTTTTTTTTCAGTTGCCCCACCAGCCGATGCAAAAAAGTTTGCCCACCCGCCGCCACATCCCCGGCAATGGCGAAAATCCACAGGGGGGAAAATTGCACCGAGAGCAACCCGGCCGTCTCCAAAGCAGCCCCAATCACTTTTCGTTGGGCAAAATCGGCTGGGACGGTGGCAGAATCGGCCGTTTCCGGCAACTCTTGAGCCATTTGCGCTACCCGATCCACCAGGTAACGTTGTGTATCGCCAATGAGAATGCGGTAGAAAGTGGTGTGGCGCAGGGCGGGCGGCAACAAGGTTTCGCTCACCAACAAGCTGGCTCCACCCACCAAAGCCGCCAGCGACCGCACGGTACGCTCCGGTAGAGAAAGCAGATAACCTAACTGTTTGCGGATCGCGTCGAAAGTCAATGAAACTCCTTAAGAGTGAAAATTAAACAGCTTACAGAACTGAGATTGGAGATTGGAGATTGGAGATTGAACCAATCTCTAATCTCTAATCTCTTAC
>CAZPEJ010000229.1:0-7900 GCA_964585465.1 uncultured Ardenticatenaceae bacterium | reverse complement strand
AACATATTCTTTTTGAAAAACGAGAGCCGCATATTTTGTGGATGACGCTCAACCGCCCAGAGGTACTAAATGCGGCCGATGCGCGGCTGCACACGGAACTGGTGGAGGTGTGGCAAACGATTGAACGTGACCCGGATGTTTTGGTGGCGGTTATCACTGGGGCCGGGCGGGCTTTTTCAGCCGGTGGTGATTTGAAGCTGGTGGAAAATGCGTACCAAAACTACGAGGAAATTTTGCGGATTCTCGATGAGGCACGCGACCTGGTATACAACATGTTACGGTGCAGTAAACCTGTTGTATCGGCCGTTAACGGATCGGCCGTTGGTGCGGGGTTGGTCGTGGCTTTGTTGGCCGACATCAGCATTGCGGCCGAAAGTGCCAGGCTGGCTGATGGGCATGTCCGCATGGGGGTGGCCGCAGGGGATCACGCGGCTATTATCTGGCCGTTGCTGGTGGGGATGGCCCGGTCGAAGTATTACCTGATGACCAGTGAGTTTGTTTCGGGGCGGGAAGCAGAGCGTATTGGGCTGGTTAGTTTGTGTGTGCCAGACGAAGAGCTGCTAACAAAGGCGATGGCGGTAGCAACGAAACTGGCAAGTGGGCCACGCCATGCCATTCGGTTTACCAAACGGGCATTAAATCAATGGCTATTACAAGCCGGGCCTATTTTTGATCACTCGCTGGCGTTAGAGATGTTGGGGTTCTTTTCGGAAGATATGATGGCCGGGGTAGAAGGGTTGCGGCGCAAAACGGCTCCCCGATTCCCTTCGAGTGGGGTTTAAGGTTTCAGGTTTAAGAGCCATCCAGAAATTCATGGTAACATGCGTGTCCGTGAAAAATTTGCTGTAGTTTCTGGCGCAGTTGCCTGAACTGTTTCGCGGAACAAGTGAATTGCACAGTAATATATTCCAGCGATAGCCCAAATGTATTTAACCGTTGCAAAAGTGCCTCCTCCAATTCCAGGTGAAGTTTATTCCGGCTTAACAGCAGGTGTTTAATCCCCCCATAACTTGAATAAAGTTGGTTATCTACCTCAAGATAATAGTGGCTGTTAGGGATATCTAAAGGGCGTTGAAAAACCAAATAATTGGGTACGGCCGTTTCCATATTAACAAAACCGACCATAACAATATCATTTGTCGTGCTGAGATCAATGGTCGTTGCTTGAATCAACATTTCATTTATCCCCTCTTACTTTATTGACAACCAATGAAACGTGAAACGTAAAACGTGACCAGAAAAATTTCACGTTTCACGTTTCACGCTTCACGTTTTACGTTTCACAACAAACCCCACAAAATCCGAAAGACCCAACATATTACACCAGAATCTTGAGCGTACCAAAAATACTTAAATAAAAGCATAACCCCTCCAACCAAGTTGACATCTCCCTCCAGCAAATGTATCCTGTAAAGCAGTTGTGCCGTTGCCCTTGCACAAAAGGAGTACCCCATGAAAATTCAATATGTCTCCGTTGGCGGTCGCCTCATTTACCGAGGAACCTATCTGTTTGTCGTTTGTTTGTTCGCCATTGCGGGTTTACAACTGCTGTTTGCTTCGTTGGCTGGGGCAGAACAGCGTGTATTCGCAGCCCCACTCCCTGTCACCGGGGGTGAGTATGAAATCCGTAAAAGCCAGCTCGTAACCTCTGCCAATCAACCATTCATTGATGATTCTTTTCGTTATACAGAAACCGTTTTAGACACATACTCTTACGATCAGCTTATTCAAATGGTTTGCCCTAAACCCATTGACAATGATGATGGCTGGTCTGTGATATTTCGCACCGGGGGACGGCCGTTTCTCAATTTCGATGTCATCCGTATCAATGGTATCACCTGGACAGTCACCCAATGTACCCCTGGAGACAGCGGGATTACCCCAGAAGTTATCACTGACCATTATGCAACAGGCAAAACTGTCAACCGCCTTTGGGTCACACACCGGGTCACATCCACAAATAACCACCCTATCGTTTTAGCATTTACACCAGATGGTTTTTTTAATCCGTCTGGGGCTTTTTCCTATACCCTTCAAGGTGCGGTCGTTCGGGCGGGTTTTATCGGTGAGCCGTTTGGGGCATTAGATTATTTACAACACGTAGATGAGTTGGACATCTACACCGATACCGAAAACATCCGCTTTGTGTACAGCATTCATTCAGAGGCTGGAGAAGGCGTTTTGGAACTTACCGTCCGGTGGGACGATACCACCCACCGCCCCATCTTACAATTTCGGTCAGCTCACACCATCCGCACCGATGAACCACCTGCTACCACGTTGTTAGGATGTGTAGGTTTTAATTTTATGCGCGGCCCCACCTTATACGGGCTTAGACCTTCCAATACACCAGGTGGTATCGAGGCATTCCACGACGGCCGTTCTGCCTTCCTGGTACAACCAAATGGCTCATTTATCCGCGACCTGCTCGTTCCACCTGTACTCACCAGCACCGTCATCCGGGAAGATATAACCAGTGGGGCCCTGGCAGGTTCCAAACTCATCATGGATCAGCCGCAAGGAGTCGCTAACTACTTTTCCAAAATCCCCGGCATACATTATGAACACCGAACAGACCTGATCCTGAAAGTCATCTCCAGCACAATCCCCACCCTCACGGTGCGAAAAGCACAAACGGCCGTTGACCTGACCAGTATCAACCCCGAAGCCAACGAAACCACCAACCTATTTTATGCTGCCGAATTAACTCCAGGTGTGGTGACAGAATACCGGTATGATATTTTGGTAGAAGCCCTGGATTTTCCCGAACTATACCCCGCCCGCCAACAAGGTATGGTTTTTGTCTCGAATCGTTCAGAAACGTTTCAAAAGTTATTCTTTCAGCCGTTAGACGCGAACTTCTTGCCAGCAGGCCCGGCCGTTCACCTGACAGACGGGGTATTAGCAGATGTTTCAGAACCAGCAGCATCGCAAAACGGCCGTTTCATCATTTTCGACGCAGACGACTACGGGGAAGATACCCACCAACGTATCTACCTGCTCGATCTGTTAACCGGTGCTGTCCGCCGCCTCACAATTGACCCGTCTGGAAACAGCGAGGATTGGGGAGCCAGCTTAAATGTAGATAACAGCCTCTTTTCCTTTATCAACAATCGAAGTGGAACCAACAACAATTTACGACTAAACATCGAAGTCGTTGAAAACGGTCTAGGAAGTGGCAGTGGAAACAGCGTTTTAGCAGGTGTAGACTACGCCGATTGGAGCCACACCACCAATGAATTGGCTTACAGCAACTATGTCCATACCCTCTTAAACCTGTACGATCCAGCCACAATGGGCATCACCAATATGGTAACTGGCTCATCCCTCACCTCCCCACAACTTTCCCCGGCTGGCGACCGCATGATCTATCTCCAGAACATAAACGTTCGCCTGCTCTATCGCCCGGCCCTCACCAGCACGCTGGTTCTGGCAAACGCCCTAAACCCCACCTGGGTAGACGAAGGCCACCTTATTGTGCAACAAAATATCTCTGGCAATCAGGAGTTATTCTTGTTAACTCTCGAATCTGGCGAACTCATCGCCCTGACCAACCATGTAGCGGCCGATATTGAACCCGTATTTGTTCCAGCCATCGGCCCCCGCATAAACATTTTATCGCCACAAGACGGGTCTGAAAGAACAAACCCGGTGCAAATCAGTGGGTTTGTCGCCTCCTCCGGCATTCCAACCGTAACGGTCAACGGCTTAACAGCCTCCGTCGAAGGAGATCAATGGTTTATTGAACTATCGTTACCACCAGGTGAACATCCCATAACCGCCCAGGTAGTAGATTCAGGCACCGGTTTAACAGACCTGGAAGAAATAACCATACGGGTGGTTGATATGGAATTAACCGGGCCGGTCGTAGGATTAGTCAATGAAACTTATGTCTTTACTGCCACCATCCTCCCCCTTTCCACCATCCAACCCATCACTTATACCTGGTCAGCCACCGACCACCCGGCCATCATCCAACCCAATGGAGGCATCCAGGATACACAGATTTTGTCGTGGACAATGAACGGGACAAAAAATATCACTGTAACGGCCGATAATGGAAACTTCACCCTGACTCGAAACTATCAAATAGATATTTTTGAACCTGTTCACGCCGGTTTTGAGGCAAATCCGTTGTCTGGTATCGCCCCGTTAACCGTCACATTCACAAACCTGTCAACGGGAGATTTCACAGATTGTATTTGGGAGTTTGGCGATGGCACAACGGCCGATAGTTGTGCCAATCAAACATACACCTACACCGATGGAGGAGTCTACACAGCAACACTCACAATTTCCGGCCCAGGTGGCAATGACAGCTTTACCAGCAATATCACTGTCGGATTTAATGTCTTTCTGCCTATCCTTCTGAAACCAAATTAAATGTACCCACAAAGGGCATAAACTAACATTTTTATTGAGATTGGAGATTAGAGATTGGCGAATCTCTGATCTCTAATCCCCTTCATTTGAACAGTTCCCTTTTTTTATCTGTGTTATAGTTACCTCTAAACAACATCGTTTGAGGTATTAACATTGATCCTTCGTTTTTTCCAATGGTTAGTTGCTCCCCACAATCGCCCACTAAAACTCATTTTTGTTGTGGCTGGTTTGTGTCTGATAGGGTATGGGGTATTTTCGGCCGTTTCTCTATTCAATGAGATTCGTGATCCGCGTAGTACACAATTTTTCACCTGGATGCAAGGAGACGACACCGCCCGGCAAACCCTCATAACCACACAACGAGACGTTTGCCCCGGCGCCCCGTTTATCTTGCCAGCCGATGGGTTCATCGGCCTGCTCTATGGCGACCCACGCGGCCCCTACTCCAGCAGCAGCCCACATCAGGGCATTGACATTTTCAGCGACACCGGGCCAGGGCTAACACCCGTTTATGCCGCTTACGATGGGTATATCAGCCGCGAATCCACCTGGCGCAGTGCCTTGATCCAGCGTATTCCCGCTGACCCTTTACAACCCGAACGACAAATCTGGCTCTATTACACCCACATGGCAGACGAAGCAGGCAATAGCTACATTGTGGAGGCTTTTCCGCAAGGGGTAACAGAACAATTTGTAGAACAGGGGACGTTATTGGGTTACACTGGCAACTACAATGGCAACGCGGCCCGGCCGATCTGGGTACACTTACACTTTTCGATTGTACAGGACGATGGAAACGGCCGTTACCTGAACGAACTCAACTTCAACAACACCCTTGACCCATCCCCCTACCTGGGCATGGCCGTCAACTACGCCTGTGTCCCCGCCTCAGTGGGGTGTACCGCCAATCCCGTTTGTGGGGAGTAACCTTGTGAACAACTTTGATTCCGCTTTCAACCTGCGCCACCTTTTTCAATCCTGGGGGCAAAAACGACTACCGCAGACAAACGGCCGTTTTTATCTCCCTGGCCTGCATCACCCGGTCACCATTCACCGCGACAAATGGGGCATCCCCCACATCCAGGCCCGCCACCGACACGACCTCTTTTTTGCCCAGGGCGTGGTACACGCCCAAGACCGCCTGTGGCAAATGGAACTCAACCGGCGAGTTGCCAGGGGCACTTTGTCCGCCCTGTTCGGCCCCATCACCCTGGAAACTGACCAGTTCAGCCGCACCTTAGGTTTTACCCGGCTGGCCGCCGCCACCTGGGACAGACTGGACAATGACATCCGCGCCGATATAGAAGCATACACCGCCGGAGTAAACGCCTATTTACAAAGTGGCCCCCCCTTACCCCTGGAATTCACCCTGTTGCGTCACGAACCAGCCCCCTGGCAACCATTAGATAGTGTGGTTTACGGCCGTTTACAAATGTGGGCCATGACAATGGGAGCCAGTGGCGAACCTGTCCATGCAGAGCTATTACAAAAGCTGGGGGCCGAAAAAACGGCCGAACTCCTGCCCCACTACCCACCCCACAACCCTGTCACCCTGCCACCCCGACCACCCAGACCCACCTGGCCGCCCCTATCCGCCCCTTTTCTAGGCAAAGGCAGCCACGATGGCATCGGCCGGGGCAGCAACGGCTGGGTCATTGCCCCCTGGCGCAGCCAAACCGGCCACGCCATCTTGTGTAACGATATGCACCTACCCATCGGCACCCCCTCCATCTGGTACTTCGTTCATCTCCACAGCCAGGACGGGTGGCATGTAGCGGGTTTTTCCCAACCAGGGCTGCCCTATGTGCTGGTAGGGCAAAATGATTTTGTGGCCTGGGGGGCAACCCTGGCTTACACCGATTGTGAAGATTATTTTATAGAGCAGTTCCACCCGATGGATGCTACCCGCTACCGGTTCGGCAACGAATGGCGCAAAGCAGACATCTTTGAGGAACGGATTGAGGTCAAAGGGCAAAAAGACCACCTGGAACGGGTCGTTGTCACCCATCACGGGCCAATCGTTAGCAGTGAAAAACCAGAAACGGCCGATAACCCCACCGCCCTGTCCCTCAGTTCCACCGCCCTGCAAACAGAAGCCGCTTTTGTCGGTTTCGTCGGGTTGAACCGGGCTAAAAACTGGCAGGAGTTTGTAACGGCCGTTTCCCACATCGAAGCCCCGCCCCTTAACCTGCTCTACGCCGACCGGCAAGGTAATATCGGCTACTACGTCTCCGGGCATGTACCCATTCGCGCTAAAGGGGACGGACTATTGCCCAATCCAGGCTGGACAGGAGAGGATGAATGGATCGGCTACATTCCCTTTGCCGATATGCCCCATGCCTATAACCCACCACAAGGATACATTCTCTCCGCCAACCACCGCATCACCGACCACACCTACCCCCACTACCTGGGGCAAACATGGCGCAACGGCAACCGCGCCCGCCGCCTGGAACAGCTAATCACCGCCCAAAAACAGGTATCGCCGGCCGATTGCCAACGCTTCCAAAATGATTTCACCTGTTTGCCCGCACTGGAACTGATAAAAAAAGTGGCTCACCTCCACCCCACCAACCCAGATGCCCAGGCCAGCCTGGAACTATTACGCGGCTGGGATGGTTGGCTGGGGCCGGAAAGCATCCCTGGAGCCGTGTATGAGGTGTGGCTGCGGCGGCTGGCAATAACCATCTTGACACCCCACCTGGGGGAAACCTTCACCCATCAATACCTGGGCCTGGGGCCACACCCAACCCTGATTCCGGTCAACGATTTCCAGGGGTATTGGCCGATAACGCTGCTGCGACTGCTGGAAAATCCCCACTCGGCCCTGTTGCCGCTAACCCAACGAGATGCCCTGTTGGAACGCTGTCTGGCTGAAACAACGGCCGAACTTCGCACCCTCTCCCCCTCTTCCCCCTTCCCTCCCTGGGGCCACCTGCACCGGATCACCTTCGCCCACGCCCTGGGGGCACAACCGCCACTTGACCGTATTTTTAATCAAGGGCCGTTTCCCATTGGCGGGGATGGTGACACCCCAGCGCAAACCAGCACTCGCGCCAACGCCCCCTACGACAATAACGCCATCTCCATCTCCTCCCGCTTTATTGCCAATCTGGGGGATTTGAACCAGACATTAGCCATGATCGCCCCTGGGCAATCAGGGCAATTGGGCAGCCCCCACTATGGCGATTTGATAAGCCCCTGGTTGAACGGCCGTTATTTCCAAATTGCCTGGGAAGAAGAAACGGCCGTTTCCCACACCCTGCACCTGCTCCCAACCAAACCATGAATCCTGCCGACCACAACCTGAAACGCCTCTACATCTTCGCTCCCTTCCTGCTGCTTCTCTTGTTGATCCTGATCATTAATCTAACCCCACGCCTGTTTGCCCCGGCCGCCACACCCCTCCTCACGCCCGCGCCACCTGTTACTGCCACCCCCTTTCCCACCACCGGGGATACCCCCTCCACCCCTCTGCCAACAGCCACCCAACCAGCCACATCCACCCCCCTGCCCG
>CAZPEJ010000228.1:0-7906 GCA_964585465.1 uncultured Ardenticatenaceae bacterium | reverse complement strand
AATTCTACTTTGCCTGCTCATTTGACAACCACACAGTTACAACAGTTTCAGCAAGATTTTCAGACGAACCCCAAAAACCGCCTGGCTCGCAACGCGGTGACGAAAAATAACGTTCATACGATTGCCCTCAATCGGGAGGTGGTGACAAACAGTGACCATACCTTTTCTCATCTGTTAAAAAGTAATGATAGTACCGCGCAACATTCAAGCGGCCGTTGTTGGTGTTTTGCCGGGTTAAATCTGTTTCGGGTGGAATCTATCAAAAAGTTGGGGGTAGAAAAGTTTGAACTTTCCCAGGTGTACACCATGTTTTGGGATAAACTGGAAAAGTCGAACTACTTTTTGGAAAGCATTCTGGCAACTTTGGAAGAGCCGATAGACGGCCGTTTATTGATGTTCCTGTTGCAAAACCCCATTCAAGACGGCGGGCAGTGGGATATGTTCATCAACCTCGTCCAGAAATATGGGGTGGTGCCCAAGAGCGTGATGCCGGAAACAGAAAGCAGTGGCAACTCCCGCTGGATGAACGCCTTGATTACTGCCAAACTGAGCGAATTTGCAGCCGAATTGCGCCGAATGCACCAGGAAGGAACCACAGAAACCAGCCTACGCCAGCGAAAAACGGAACAACTCAACATTGTGTATCGAATGTTGTGTATTCATCTGGGTGAACCCCCGACCGACTTTTACTGGCAATGGCGAGACAAAGACGACCAGTTCCACCGCGACGGCCGAATGACTCCACAACAATTTTTCCAGCAATACAGCCCCTTCAACCTGGAAGAGACCGCCTGTCTCATCCATTGCCCCACCCCAGACAAACCGTTTAACCAGATGTACACCATTCAATACCTGGGCAACGTCATCGAAGGGCACATCATTCGATATTTGAATGTCGAGATGCCTGTTTTCAAACAAGCAGCGATAGAGATGTTAAAAGATGGTAAGCCGGTCTGGTTTGGCTGCGATGTGGGCAAAATGTTGGAGCGTGATTTGGGGATTCTGGACAAAAATCTTTATGATTATGAACTGGTTTATGGCACTTCGTTTGTGGCTAACAAGGCCGAGCGGGTACTCTATGGGCAAAGCGTAATGACCCACGCGATGGTGTTTACTGGGGTAGACCTGGATGAGGAGGGACGGCCACGTAAATGGCGGGTCGAAAATAGTTGGGGAGATAAAATTGGGGATAAAGGTTTTTTGGTGATGAGTGATGCCTGGTTTGATGAGTATATGTATGAAGTGGTGGTGGAAAAACAGTACATTCCAGCAGAATTACGGCCGATTCTAAACACCCCTCCCACTATTTTGCCTCCCTGGGACCCGATGGGCGCCTTAGCAACGGCCGTTTAAGGCCAATACAGGAGAAACTGCCTATGTCAATCACAGAAACGGCCGCAGAGGGTTTTCCCTTCCTGCGTTTCTGCGCGACATAAAGTTAATCCCGATAGTAACGATTCACCGCAAAGGCGTAAAGAAAAGAGAAAACCTTTAAGTTCTTTGCGTCCTTTGCGGTTAAATCTCAGAGAGGCTGAACAGTTACAATACTGTCTAGTACCTGATACGCTTGTGTGTTGCGTCAACAGGATACGTCATACAGCCCTAAAACTCCCTCAACAACTGCACATACCCCCTCAAACTTTCCCCCATCTTGGCAATCGAAATACTCTCCTTGATGGTATGGGCCAGATGTTCCTCTGCCGGGGAATAACCAACGACGGGTAAACTGGTGAAAAAACGGCCGTCTGTGGCAAACTGGTAACGGATCAACTTTGGCCTGCGTCCCATCCCTTTGCTGATGGCGGCTTGCGCCCGTTGCACGGCTTCATGCTCCGGCGGGGTGTAGTAACCAAAAATGGGTTGCTCACTTTGCTCCGGCGTAGTGCCCGTCCAGGCATCGGTGAGTGTGTGCGGCCAATCGCCAGCCAGTTTGTGGATGAAGGTTTGCAAGTTGTTCAGGTTTTCGCTGGCTGTACGGATGTCCAGCAGCACCCGCGTCCAGGCAGGGGTGACATTGCCGCTTTTGGTGTCCACTTCAATGATGGTGGGGGCAATGCTGGTAGCCCCCAGTAAAGGGTGGGCAGTGAGTTCTTTTTGCCCTTCTTCCAGTTTTGCCAGAAAAGCTGCCAGGGCATAGTTGGGGTTCTCCCCTTTTTCTGGCACGCTGGCATGAACAGAACGGCCGTTAAACGTCAACCAGATCTGTACCACCCCACGATGCCCTACGGCAATGTCATTGTCGGAAGGTTCACCCAATACCACCAGAGCCACCGGATAATCCAACTGTTTCATCCAATACTGTGCCCCGGCCCCACCCGTCTCCTCCTGCACCACACCACAGAAGACCACATCGCGCAACGGCCGTTCCCCATTCCGTAACAACGCCGCCATGCTATACACCTGCACCGCCAATGGCCCCTTGATGTCACACGAAGCCCGCCCCAAAATTCGGCCGTCTACAATCTCCGCCGAAAACGGGGGGACAGGCCACAGGGCCGGGTCGCCGGGGTCTACATGGTCAGTATGACTATTAAGCACCAGGGCTGGTAGGTGGCGATGTTGGCCGTAAAGACGGCCGTAAACATTCCCCATCTCGTCCAACCACACCTCGTCAAACCCCAATTTGCCCATCTCGGCAGCAATTAACGCCGCCACCTGTCCCTCCTCCTGGGGCATACTGGGTGTCTGCACCAATCGTTGCGTAAACGTTACACAATCTGCCAACAGTTGTTCCCAATTCAGTTCATTTGACATACGACGTTCCTAAAAATTGGTAGCTCTTTGGGAATTTAGGGGATTGACAACCAATGAACCGTGATGCGTAAAACGTGACCATAGAGCGTTCACGTTTCACATTTTACGTTTCACAGCAAACCCCATAAAATCCGAAAGACTCTAACTTCTAACTCGTGGTGAAGATGACACCTTAAAACATCGCACCTTTAGAGGGTATGCCTGAATTACCTGAAGTAGAAACGATTGTACGGGCGTTGCGTCAACCGCTGATAGGGCGGACGATTACTGGCGTGTGGTCGTTGTGGCCGCGTCATATCGTAAAACCCGATCTACCCCAATTCGAGCAGCGAATTTCGGGGCAACGGATACAGGCGGTTGATCGCCGGGGGAAATTCCTCATTTTCACCCTTAGCCAGAACGAAACAGTGATCATTCACCTGAAAATGTCGGGGCATTTGTCGGTGGTTGCGGCAGATGAACCGATGCACAAACATGTTCGCACCGTTTTTAAGCTGGATAATGGGCAACAGTTACGGTTTCAAGACCAACGCAAATTCGGCCGTGTGTATCTGGTGCATGATCTGGCCGAAGTGGTAGGTCAATTAGGGCCGGAGCCATTGGACAAAACGTTTACGGCCGAATTGTTGCAAACTCGTTTAGCAGGCCATCGGCGGGCCATTAAACCCCTGTTGTTAGATCAGGCGGTGGTGGCCGGGGTGGGGAATATCTATGCGGACGAATCCCTGTTTTATGCGGGTATTCATCCAGAACGACAAGCCGATTCATTGGAAACGGCCGAAATTCACCACCTCCACGCCGCCATCCAAAAATCCTTGCGCCTGGGCATCGAGCGGCAAGGAGCCAGTATTGACCTTTATTACAAACCAGATGGCAGCAAAGGAGAGATGCAAGACTATTTTGCCGTGTATGGCCAGACCCACAAACCCTGCTCGCAATGTGGCACACCGATTCGTCGCATGACATTAGGCGGCCGGGGTACCCATTTTTGCCCACATTGTCAAAAATAAAGTAACAGTTTACGGATAACTCAAAAGGTGACTATGGCAAACGAAAAAGAAATCATGCGCGTGTTACGAGTTCCTCCCATGAGTAAGCTGATGGTAGAGGTCAGCGGCCAGCAAGTACAAAAGCTAACAGACCTGGCAGACGAAAGAACCAGGCAACGAGTGTTGGCTGCCATTGGCGACTTAATTGTATTTGCTGGTGGTTATCAAACGCTGGTAGATGCCGGGTTAGCCCCACCGATGGCTCCTGTGGAAACCCCAGGCCGTCCCGCCACCGGGCCGCTTGACTCGGAACAGGCTAAGTTTATTGCTACACTGGAAGCACAACGGGATGCCCTGAAAAGTATGCCACCTCCCAAACCCCGATTTGCCATTATGGGGGCGTTTCAGCCGCCTCAAATTCCCCAAGAGCCTCCACCACCCAGTGAAAAAAAGGCGGGGATGGTTGAGGAGATTGATGTTTTGGTGCAGAAGTATCTGGCGGCCGATCCTGCCCTGGCGGGTCGTTCGGTTCACCTGGAACAAAATCCGGCCGGTGGGTTGCGGATTCGGGTGGATGGGCAACTATATCAAGAACCCAAAGAGATTGAAGACCAAAAGGTGCAGGCGGTTATTCGTCAGGCTGTGAAGGAGTGGCGGGCCGGTGCCAAAGCGGGTGGGTAGGCGGTATTTAGAGATTGGAGATTAGAGAATATCGGGTCTTTCGGATTTTGTGGGGTTTGTTGTGAAACGTAAAACGTGAGACGTGAACGCTCTATGGTCACGTTTTACGTTTCACGTTTCATTGGTTGTCAACCCCCTGGGTTCTCAAAGAACCCTCTAATTTTTAATCCCCTGTCCGTTGAACTCGGCTAAGGCTTTCTCAAAATGGGCGACGAGCCGTTTTCGGCCGTTTTCTGGCAAAAATACCGTAGAAGCTGCATTCAAAATAAGTCGGTGTAAATTGGTGTAGTCGAAGTTGAGATGTTTTACCGCAATTTGATACTCGTCTGTCAAGGTGCAGTTGCTAACGGTTGGGTCGTCGGTGTTGAGTGTTGCCAGTAGCCCCAAATCTAACATGTCTACGATGGGGTGATGATCCAGGCTACGCACCACCCCAGTTTGTAAATTGCTGGTGAGGCAAACTTCCAGGGCAACTTGCCGTTCGCGGATGAGCTGCAACACTTCCCAGTTTTCAATTGCTCGTACCCCATGCCCAATCCGGTCTGCCTGTAACTCTTCGATGGCCTGGCGCACCCCAACGGAACTGGCCCACTCCCCGGCGTGAATGGTGATTCCCAACCCGGCTTCTTTGGCCTCTTTGAAGATGGGGATGAATGGCATCAGAGGAAATTTGACTTCATCCCCGGCCAGGTCTAACCCCACAATGCCTTTGCTGGCTCGTTCAATGGCGACTTTTGCCACTTCGCGTGCCTGGATCAGTGGGTCGTGGCGTACCAGGGCAATAATCAACCCCACTTCGATGTGAAAATCCTGGCTGGCTTTTTGAACGGCCGTTATGACCCAATCGGTGACTTCGCCCAGAGGAAACCCGCGCACGCGGGTGAGGGCCTGAGGGCTAAAACGTAACTCCAGGTAGTGGATGTTGTCGGCGGCTGCGTCGGCGACAGCTTCATACACCAGGCGCGAGATGGTTTCCGGGGTGCGATAAAAATGGCGCAGCACATGGAATTTACCCAGGAAGGCTTCGCTGGTGGGGGGATCGTTGGTGACTTGCACAAAAGGGCGCAAAGATTCCAAATTGTCAGTAGGAACACTTAACTCGAATTCCCGCGCGATTTCCAGCAATGTACTCAGGCGCAGCGACCCTTCCAGGTGACGGTGCAGGTCTATTTTGGGCATGGCCTTGAGAGATTCAGGGTCTAAACGGCCGTCTTTATACTGTAATGTACTTTTTTTTGCTAACACAATAACCACCACACAACAGTTGAATGATCTATTACTTTTGATTGGAGAAGCTAGACAGCTATCTTTTTGTGACAGCAACTTCTGAATTTGATGTTAATTTAGGTAAGGTGAAGAAAAAAGAACTTCCTCTTTCAATTTCGCTTTCCACCCAAATTCGGCCGTGATGGGCATCAATGATACGTTTGACGATGGCTAAACCGATGCCTGTGCCACCAAACCGCCGCCGGGTGGAGCCGTCCACCTGGTAAAAACGTTCAAAAATTCTGTCGTATTTATCTTTTGGCACCCCAATGCCTTCATCCGCTACGACAATGTGAACATCCCGGTCATTTTCTTTCATGGCGACGGTAATCGTACCACCGTTTGGGCTAAATTTAACAGCGTTGTTAATCAAATTAGCTAATACCTGATTGATACGCCCTTTGTCAATCCGTACCATGCCTTTGGCGTTGGGTTGGAGTTGGAAAATGATATGTAACCCTTTTTTGCCCGCCACCAGACGATGCCCGGCAACGGCCGTTTTAATCACATCTGCCATTGAGAGCGTCTCTAATTGCAAATTACCAGCCTCAATGCGTTGCAGGGTGATAATATCATCTATCAAACGGGTAATTTCGTCTGTTTTGTCGGCTACAATTTGCAAGGCTTCTTGTTGACCTTCGGTAATTAACCCCATCTCACCCGCCATCAACAAATCTACATACCCCTTAACAAAGGTTAATGGCGTTCGCAGTTCGTGGGAAACATTTTGCACCAACTCATCTTTTAAGCGGTCACTCTCTTTTAATTCGTCATAAGCGGCCGTTAACTCAGCAGCTCGCTCCTCTAACTCCTCAAACAAACGGGCATTAGCAATCGCCACACTCACCTGGGCGGCGGCAATGGTCATCAACTGAATATCTGAATTGCTAAAAGCGTGGGCTTCGTCACTATCTACCGTCAACGTGCCAATCGCTTCGTCCCGAATAATCAAAGGCACCACCAACAGACTGCGTACCACATCACTAAAAAACAGAAAATCAGGTTCATTGTGGGCATCTCGAATATAAACCAGTTTGCCATTTTTCACCACTTCGCCCGATGCCCCTTCCCCTAGTTTCATCCGCGCCTTTTGCACAAATTCCGGGTTCACCCCATCGGCTGCCTGCACCACCAGTTCTTGCCCATCTTCCGACAGCATGGTGATGGTGCTGGCGCGGGCATTTAACAGACTACGCAAGTTTTCGACGGTTGTCTGCAAAACAGATTGCAATTTTAATTTGCCGGTGATCTGTTTTGCCATTTCCACCAGCGCAGACATATCTTGCACCCGGCGTTGGGATTCGCTGTAGAGACGGGCATTTTTCACCGCAACGGCCGCTTGATCGGCCAACAAATTGAGCAGCAATAACTCGTCTTCAGTAAAGTTGTGTGGGTGTGTGTAGGTGGTGGTAAAAGCCCCAATGACTTGATCGCCATACTTGAGCGGGAAACCAGCAATGGCATAGATGCCCCAGGATTGGGCTTCCTGGGATTGGTAAAGTGGGTGTTTGCTGGCATCGTTAATCACAATGGGGCTGCCTTGCCGCACCACCGAGGCGGTTAACCCATTGGCGCGCACGTTTGTGACGGCCGGTTTTCGGGTACCATCTCGCCACAAAGCCGACCCAAAAGTAAATTTGCCTTTGTCCGGGTCATACAGGTAAATATGCAGGTTGTTCGCCTCTACCAGTTTTAAGGCCGATTCGGTAATAGCATCTAACACTTCGCTTTGTTTAAGGGGGGTGTTTAGCTGCAAGACGATATTGTGAAAGGTAGATAGTTCGGCAATGCGGCGTTGCGATTGAGCAAATAGATAAGCGTGTTCAATAGCAACGGCCGCTTGCCCACACAGGCTTTGTGCCAATCGAAACTCACCAGGGGTAAAATCGCGCTGTGTCAATTGCCCCAGAGCCAGCAACCCCAACAGGCGACTGCGCCGTACCAACGGCAGTAACAGGGCTGTTTGCCAGCCTGCCAGCTCTAATAATTCTGTTTGATCGGTTGCCATCGTGCGATGCAGGTGTTGGGCGGCCTGGGTTTGTAAAACACGTTGCACGATGGGGTATTTTTCCAGGTTTTTGATTTTGGTGAGTGTTACTTCTTCGTCGCTGGTTTGCTGCCGATAGGGTGATAGTTGTTCTCGGTGAACGGCAGGTTTTATTCTTTGGATGGTTTCTTCCCAGACAAAAATGGTGCAACTGTCTACCTGTAGGGCA
>CAZPEJ010000227.1:0-7938 GCA_964585465.1 uncultured Ardenticatenaceae bacterium | reverse complement strand
GGATGGGGCTGGGAACGGCCGTTTCTGCTGTGCGGGTTTCGCCGGGTTGGGTAATAGGAGTTGCTGTTATCAGGGGAACAGAAGGAATGATAACCGGGGTAGGCTGGGCGGCACCAACGGCCGTTCCGACTGCCGCCTCAATCGTCTGTTGTAAAACAGGTGTAGCGGTGGCTATTTCCATACCCATTTCCAATTTGCCACAAGCCAGTAGAAAAAGCGGGAACCATAAGAGGATGTAACGGGTGAATTTCATGGGCAACTCCATTGTAAATCGGGAGATCAGGAATTGGAGATTGTGCGGTTGTCAATCTCTAATCTTTCAAATGGTGAATTATGTCCAGGATATACGAATGGTGTAACGGCCGTATGGCAGGGGTGTAGCAGAGATAAAACAGGGTGTTACAGCCTGGTAACAGAGGTTACTGGATGGGCAGGTGCATGGCGACCACCGTGCCTTTGCCGATGCGGCTATCCAGAGAAACATAACCGCCATGCCGCTCGGCAATTGCTTTGACCAGGGGCAGCCCCAAACCACTGCCAGGAATCCCCCGCGCTGCTTGTGCCCGGTATAACTCCTCCCAGACGTGGGGCAACTCCCCTTCTTCAATGCCGGGGCCGGTATCTGCCACCTCAATTACCACCCAACTGCCGTCTTCGCGGGCACGCACCTCAATGGTGTCACCTGCGCGGCTATATTTGATGGCGTTGTCTAGCAGGTTGTAGACACCGAGGTAGATTAAGTCCCAATCACCCGGAATGGTTGACAACGGCCAGGGGGCACGCGGCAAAGAGAGTGAGAGGCGGCGAGTGGTGGTTTCGGGTTTGTCGCGGGTAAAGTTCACGACTTCTGTGAGCAGTTCAGCCAGGTCAATGGGGCCACGTTCCAGGGGGCGGGTTTCTAGCTCGGCAATTTTGCGTAAATCGGCCGTTAATCGGCTGAGGCGCAAAATTTGGGTTTCAACGGTTTGCATGGCGGATTGGCGGTCTGTGGGGGTGGGGGCGTTGGCAAAGTTTGCCAGCCCGGCGCGCATGGCGGTGAGGGGGTTTTTTAGTTCGTGGTCTAGTCGTTGCAAGAAGCGGCGGCGGTCTTCGGCCGTTTCTGTCTGTTGGGTTTGTAATTCATTCCGGTAATGGTGGTCGCGCCACAGCCACAACAAAAGCCCGCCGGAAAACAGCGAAATGAGCAATCCCCCTACCCAAACCACCACACTCAGGCTGACTCGCAAATAAAGCAGCGGGTTTAAGGTCGGATCGTTGTTCAAAACGGCCGCTATTAACAATCCGAAGATAAAAGGCAAAGGAACCATCAACCAGTACCATTTCATAGATAGACACCTACCCAACTTTTCGTAAACCCGCACTAAGTTTCTGGGGATACGCTACCTTTGGCAATCACCCCACTGCCCACTGCCCACTGTTCACTGCCTACTGTTCACTGTTCACTATTCACTGTTCACTGCTCTCAACCCGTCTCCACCGCCCCCACAAAACGGTACCCTTGTCCGGGAACCGTCTCGATAAAATCCGGGTGGGCCGGGTCGTCGTTGAGGGCACGGCGCAGTTCGGCAATGCGGGTGTCTACCGTGCGAGTGCCTGCGGGATAGTCCCAGCCCCACACCGTGTCTAACAACCGTTCTCGTGTTACCAGTTCGTCGGGGTGGGTCATCAGGTATTCCAGCAGGGTGATAGCTTTGGGGGTGAGGGTCAATTCCAGGCCATTAAACCAGGCGCGGTGGGAGACACGATCCATTTGTAAATTGCCACAGATGAGCCGTTGGGAGGTGACCAGGGGTTTTTGCCCCGGTTTGGCCCGGCGCAAGACGGCTTTTATTCGGGCCATCAGTTCATAAGGGTCAAACGGTTTGTTCAGGTAATCGTCGGCTCCTTCTTCCAGAGCCATCGCTCGTTCAATAGATTCACCAACCTGGGTGAGTAAAATAACCGGAGTCCAGTTGCCAGATTGGCGCAGGCGACGCAACATTTCGCGGCCGTTCATGCGCGGCATCAGGACATCTGCCACAATCAAGTCGGGGTGAAAGGAAACGGCCGTTTCCAATCCCGTCTCCCCGTCGCCAGCCACCGCCACCGCAAAACCAGAACGCTCTAAAAAAGGGGCCAGGTTCGATGTAATGGCCGCCTCGTCATCTACGAGCAAAATTTTGGATTGAAGTTCCATAACAGGATTATAACAGAGGCAGGCAGCGCGGGGATGGCAGGTGGGTTACAGGTTGGGCAAGGGGTGTTACAGGTTGGTAACAAACAGGTTTTTGGTTTAATTGCTCAACTTTTGCTTAAATAAAGATGGCTCTTTGGGAACTCAGGGGGTTGACAACCAATGAAACGTGAAACGTAAAACGTGACAAGCGAAATTTCACGTTTCACGTTTTACGTTTCACTGCAAACCCCACAAAATCCGAAAGACCCATAAAGATGAAACAAGGCTGCTGACGGCCGTTGAACGCATTGTAACCGTTTCGGTGGATTTTCCGGCTGGTGCCGGAACTGCAAATCTGGACGGTGTAGGAACAAATCGGCCGTTTGTGCCGTTTTGTTCTCATGAGAACAAAAAAAGTGGCAGAAACCGGGTTCTCTGAAAACCTGGTTTCATATAGCGGGGTCAAGATGAGTGGTGCAAAAAAGGTTATTCTGTTTCTCCTGTTGATGGTGGTTTTGTGGGTGCTGGCGGCTTGTGGCCGCCAGATGCCGCCCATTTCTGAAGTAGCCCCAGGGGAGCCAGCCCCGGAGATTTCGACTGGCAGCGAATCAAACAGCGGCCCCTTACCCCCCACACCAGAAAACGGCCCTAAAACGGAACCCACCCGTGTGGTGTTAGAAGGGGCTGTTTTGGATCAAACTGTGGCGGTTGGGGCGGATTCGGCCGTTTCTCTCCCATTTCCCCAGACCACTCTGTCTGTCGAACGAAGTGAAGATGCCTCCACTCCTGGCCCGGCCGCCCCACTAATGGCTGGTGAAGTGGATGATAACGCCCAATGGGATGATTACCTGCTCTATTTACAAAACTATGCTGGCCCGGCCGCTCTGCCTCTGGATGTGAGCAGCCGTTATCACATTTGGGTGACAAATGATTTGGGGCACCCGGTGGTGGGCGCACCTGTGAAAATCTCCGCAAACGGGCAGGAGGTAACAACTTTAAGAACGCACAGCGACGGCCGTGTTTACTTTTTCCCCCATGCCTACCCCATACAAGCCACTGTCTATCAACTCAATGTCACCCTCAACGGCCAATCAGACATTCGCACCCTGGACACAGCCACTGCTCAACCCGACCTTTATATCGCCCATTTGTGGGCTGATCTCACCCCGCCCGCCGCCGAATTGGACATCTTGTTTTTATTAGACACCACTGGCAGCATGACTGACGAAATTGCACAACTAACCGACAATATCCGCACCATCTCGGCCCAAATTGATGCCCTGCCTGTTCAACCAGATGTGCGTTTTGCTCTGGTAGCTTACCGGGACCAGGAAGATGTGTATGTCACCCAGGTTTTTGACTTTACGCCTGATATTGATGCTTTTGCTGCTACGTTATCCCAGTTGAGTGCGTCGGGGGGTGGGGATTACCCGGAAGATTTGAATGAAGCCCTGTGGCAGGCGATCCACCAACCAACGTGGCGGCTGGGAAGCAGTGTCAGCCTCATCTTTCTGGTGGCAGATGCCCCACCCCATTTGGATTACGGGCAGGAGAATCATTATGCGGCGGCGGCAATAGAAACGGCCGAAACTGGCATCAAAATTTACCCTATTGCCAGTAGTGGTCTGGATGTTCAAGGGGAGTACATCTTCCGCCAGTTAGCCCAGTTTAGTGGCGGCCGTTTTATTTTTCTCACCTATGGCGCAGAAGGGGCAGGCTCTCCAGGCAGCGAAACCAGCATGAATGTGACAGGGTACACCGTTTCAGCCCTGGATCAACTGGTTGTACAAATTGTACAAGACGAACTGGCCTTTTTACGGCCGTAACCCAACACCCGCGTTATTCCGCGTTCCATTTCCCATTCTGCCACTACCATGAAACCCGGTTCTGCTGAAATTCGTTGAAAAAATCCCTTTCCGACAGCACCACCCCAAAACAAACGGCGGTAATCAATTCCCCAACCAACAGCAAAACACCCCAAAACAACCATTGTTGCGTCAGGAGGGTCTGGGCGAGTTGTTCCGCACTTACCCCGTCCACCAACAGTTGCCCACCCAACCAGGTCATTAAAACAAACGTGACCAGGCCAAACACAGCGATAAAAGCAGGCAAGGCAAAATCTAAAAATTGCAGTTTGAAAGGAGCCGGGCGATAAGAGCGTGGGTAACGGGCCACCTGTGACATCAGTTGTTCCATAAAGTCAGGTGGCAAAGGGGCCAGAGGTAGGAGGGGCAACATGGCCTCTAACGATTCTTCTGGCAGAAGGGGTGCCTCGTTTTCATGACGCGGATTGTTCATATGCTGCTAAAACCTCCCGCAATAACAACCGGGCGCGGTGAATACCCGTTTTGACACTGCCTAATGGCAAATTGGTGACTGTGGCGATGTCGGCATAACTCATGTTTTGCACATGGCGCAGGGTGATGAGCAGGCGATAACTTTCCGGCAGTTGGGAAACGGCCGTTTGTACTGCCGCTTTTAACTCCTGCGATACCAAACCGGTTTCAATCGTTGGCTGTTCATCTGCAACTTCCACCGCCTCATCTGGGTCTATCGCGGCCAGTTCCTCTTTCAGCCCCGGCAAACGGTTGTAACACAAATTGGTCACAATCCGGTACAACCAGGTGGCAAAAGCAGCCTCGGCACGGAACTGGGGCAACACCCGCCATACACGCACAAATACCTCTTGCGCCATGTCCTCGGCTTCTTGTGGGTGGTTGAGGGTGCGTAGGGCCAGGTTATAAACACGCTGGGCATGAACCGCCACCAAAGCCTCAAAAGCGGCCGTGTCTCCTTGTTGTGCCCGCCGGATAAGCTGCTGTTCATCACCATTCACAAATAGATTTTAACTCCTATTTTATTAGACTGGGTTTTGGGGAAAATGTTTCGTGGTTATGCACACATTTGAAACTTTTTGCCAACCCAACGGTCTAATCCAATAACAAGGAGTTATGGGTTTCACATTTCACATTTCACATTTCACGTTTCACGTTTCACGTTTCACGTTTCAAGTTCTTATTTCTGGTCAAATTCAGTGAGGTCAAAATGCAAGATGTATTTGAGGTGTTAGCAGTTGGGTTTACGATGACGATGTTTTTTAGCACAATTTTAGGGTTTATTATTTTTATGCGGTATATTGCCTTCAAGGAAAAAGAGGCGTTAAAACAAATCGGCCGTAAGGAGGCCAGCCATGAATGATGTGTTTGAAGTTTTGGGTGTGGGGTTGATGGCAACGTTATTTTTTAGCGTGCCGTTTGCGTTTTTTGCTTTCTGGCGTTATTTGCGCTACAAGGAAACGGTGGCATTGGCGGAGAGGGGGCTGCTGCGTCCGGCGCGCAACCGCAACGGCAATGGTGGGCGGGATACGCTGCGCTGGGGCATCATTATCGCCTCCATCGGCATGGCGTTATCCTGCGGGCTGTGGCCGATTGGGATCAGAGAGTCAGATTTTTTCCTGGGGATTGGCCCCTGGATGGTGGTGGGTTTTTTGCCCCTCTTTTTTGGTTTGGCTCTAGTAGTAATTCATTACGTCAGTCGCGGCGAAACTCGTTATGAAGTAACGGCCGAACCCGACGACGACCCCATTCCACCCCATAAGCAGTAAACGGTGAACAGTAGTCAGTCGCCAGTGGGAACTGGTGACTGACTACTGGCGTATTTTATTTGTCGTCCAAGATGGCAATGCCTGGTAGTTCTTGCCCTTCCAATAGCTCCAGGCTGGCCCCGCCACCCGTGCTAACGTGGCTCATTTGGGCGGTTAAACCAGCTTTCTCCACTGCGGCCGCCGAGTCACCGCCGCCAATAATCACCTGGGTGCCCATTTGCCCCAGATAAGCCAGCAGTTGAGCCAGTTTGTTGCTGCCAACCGCAAATGGTTCAAACTCAAATACCCCCATTGGCCCATTCCAGACCACCAACTTCGCCCCTTGCAGCTCCACATTAAACTGTTCCAATGTATCGGGGCCAACGTCCAGTGCCATGCGGTCGGCCGGAATACCCCAGGCAGCCACCACTTCGGCCGTTGCGTCGGCGGCAAATTTGTCGGCCACCACCACATCTACCGGCAATACAATCCGATCCCCGGCCAGTTGCATCAGGCGTTGGGCTTCGGGCAAGGCCGATTCTTCTACCAACGAGGTGCCTACTTGTTGCCCCTGGGCTTTGAGGAAGGTGTTTGCCATGCCGCCACCGATGAGGATTTTATCGGCCGTTTTCAGCAAGTTTTCAATCAATTTAATTTTGTCAGAGATTTTGGCCCCACCCATAATCGCCACATAGGGATGGGGTGGATTGGTGACCGCCATCCCCAGGGCTTCCATCTCTTTACCCATGAGGAAACCAGCAACGGCCGCTCCTCGTTTGCCGCGAATCGCCCGTGCTACTCCTTCGGTGGTGGCGTGGGCGCGGTGGGCCGAGCCAAATGCGTCGTTGACATACACATCAACCAGCGCAGCCAACGCAGCCGACAGTTTTTCGTCATTTTTTGTTTCGCCGGGGTGGAAGCGGGTATTTTCCAATACCACCACATCCCCAGGTTTCATAGCAGCAACGGCCGTTGTGACCTGCTCTCCCACCACTTCATCCAGTTTTGTCACCGGGCGGCCCAACAACTGGCTCAAGCGGTCAGCCACCGGATTCATGGCATACTGTTTGTCTTCGGCCGTTTTCGGCCGTCCCAGGTGAGAACAAAGAATTAACCCTGCTCCCCGTTCCAACAGGTAGTTCAAGGTGGGCAAAGCGGCACGAATCCGCGTATCGTCTGTTACGGTGATGGGGGCACTTTTGCTCAGGGGAACATTAAAATCCACCCGCACCAACACCTTTTTGCCATTCACATCAATATCAGTCACTGTTTTTTTGTTCATCAAACACCTCATCCTATCAATTATCAGGAGTTTTCAACATTTCACTTCTCATTCATCCTGATAAACAATTTGTGTGGTTTGTAAATCGGTATACCGCTCATCTAAACCACGAATATCTAATGTTTTTTTGATTTGACGCACACACGGCACCAACGCCCCCAGGCTGATTTTGTAATGTTTGGCAACGGCCGCCTGGGAAAGGTTCCGCATGTCTTGTTCGTTCATGATAAATTCCACCGCTGCCGCCCAGGCCACCGGTTTGCTGCCGATGGTTTGGGTTTTGCCCTTAAAATCGCGCCATAGCTGTCGCCCGCGCATCACAGAGAGTGGCCCATAGGTTCGGTGTTGCAGCCCGGCCAGCAGGAAATGTTCCACTTCATCTTGAACGGCCGTTTCCCGCAAAGGAATTTGTAACACACCCGCATAAAAAGCAATCGGCAGCACCCAGGGTTCAGATGGCACTTTTTCGCTCTCGTTTAACAACTGGCTGGTGGTCAGAATCCCCCGCGCCCGTGCTGCCGTCAGGGGCAAATCGGCGTGAGCCGGGTTGATTTCTGCCACTTTCCACTGGTCATTATCCTGTTCCAGTTTTACCGAGACCACATCGGCGGCGGTGAAGCTGTTATCCTGGTTCTGCGGGTCGGGCCAGGCGTATTCAATAAAAATGGAACGGCCGTTATCCATCTCAATCGCCCGGCTCAACCCCAACCGGCTACGTCCCAGCACCGTTTTGAGCAAAATGTCAAAAACGGAGAAACCATACAGGTCGAGCAGTTCCCCCGCCTGAGTGCCAGGCAAAACGAGAGAGGACAAACGGCCGTTATCCTCCTCCAACGTCGCCCCAATCAACTGCTCCACCACCGGCCATATGTCAGCCCACACCACATCTTCAGTAATCATCAGCCACACCCATCACCC
>CAZPEJ010000226.1:5712-7947 GCA_964585465.1 uncultured Ardenticatenaceae bacterium | reverse complement strand
AGTCGTTCAAACCGCTGAAGCGGTTACTACGAACAAAAACGGGAAGTTGTTTTTAAGAGATTGGAGATTAGAGATTGGCAAATCTCCAATCGCCAATCCCATTCAAAGATCGTGAAGCGTGGTGCATATAAAGGTATGCGGGGAAACGGCCGTTGGGTGCCTCATCCATCTGGTGACAAAAGGCAAATGGGCAATCCATCCCATTTTATGTTATGCTATGTCAATAAAGAAATAGGAAGTTTATGTTTTCCAAGTACAAATTACAAAACCCTTCAAGCTGGACAATCTTTATTTTTGGCCTGTTGGCCTCTTTATTGGGCGGGATGGGATTACTCAACCCAGACTTAACACTGCAACAACTGGGGTTTGAGGTGGTAGACAAAACCCTGCGGCAACCCCACGACTATACCCTGGTTTTTATCATGGCTTCTTCAATGGCTTCTTTTAATATCGGCATTTATTACATGCTGGCCGCCGTAAACAATATGAAGGCGTTTTATCGCTGGACAGTCCCTTTCCGTACTCTGACCTTTATCCTGTTCACCAGCAGCGTCTTAACAGGTTATGCCCCTACCCGGTTCCTGGCAGTGCCTATTTGGGAGCTGATTGGAGCTATCAGCACCGGAGCAGCACTCTATTACGAACAAAAACGGGGGATTTTTTAAGGTTTCGGCGCACAGGAGTCAGGGTGAACCTCTATCCTCCAGGTTTTTAACGGCCGAATCCTTCAACTGCCAGTCAACACCCTTTACCAATACAAACAATATGGACGAAACAACTGAAATACAACTCACAATAGAAGACAGTTTGCCTGCCGAAGAAATTATTGAACCAGGGAATGCGTTACCCCGTGTTTCATTAACCGACTTGCCCGAACGATTATTGCAGGCAACTTCGCGGGCAGGCTGGACGGCTTTAACCCCCGTTCAATCGCTGGCAATGCCATACCTGTTTGCCGGGCGGGACACCATGGTGCAAGCCCGTACCGGCAGCGGCAAAACCGGGGCATTTATTCTGCCCATGCTGGAACTGCTCAACCCGTTGCAGGCCAACACACAGGCTTTGGTGCTGGTTCCTACCCGCGAATTGGCCCAACAAGTGGCAAAGGAAGGAGAAACTTTGTGCGGGGAGCGGGATTTGCGGATAACGGCCGTTTATGGCGGCACCGGTTACAAAAGCCAACTAGAAGCCTTCAAACGGGGTAGCCACATCGTCGTTGGCACACCGGGGCGTGTCCTCGACCACCTGCTGCGCCGTTCTTTGAGCCTGAACGACCTGCGCCTGCTCATCTTCGACGAAGCAGACCGAATGCTCTCCATGGGTTTTTATCCCGACATGAAACGAGTGCGGCAATTCCTCCCCAGTCAACGCCCCGCCACCTTTATGTTCTCCGCCACCTACCCCACCGTCGTGCTGCGACTGGCGCGGGAATTTATGCACGAACCAGAGTTCCTCAGCCTGAGCAAAGACCAGATACACGTTGCCACCACTGAACACATTTATTACATGACCCCCGCTTTAGACAAAGACCGATGCCTGGTGCGAATGATTGAAGTAGAAAACCCACCCTCTGCTTTTATCTTTTGTAACACCAAGATGCGCGTCTCCTACGTCACCACCGTCTTAAAACGGTTTGGTTACGATGCCGATGAGTTGAGCGCAGATTTGCCACAAAAGGAGCGCGACCGGGTGATGGAACGTGTGCGCCAGGGAACCTTACGCTTTCTGGTGACAACCGACGTAGCAGCGCGCGGCATTGACATTCCCGAACTTTCCCATGTGGTTCAATATGAAGTGCCAGAAGATGTGGAGTTATATGTCCATCGGGCCGGGCGAACAGGGCGGGCCGGGGCTACGGGAACGGCCGTTTCCCTGATAGGTGATGTATTAGAACAGGCCCGGCTGCGGAACATTGCCAAAAAATACAACATCAACTTCTTAGAACGGCCGATGCCCACCGATGAAGATGTCGCTCGCCTGGTAGCCGAACGCACCACCGTCTTGTTAGAAGCCCACCTGCGCGAGCGCGACCGCCTGCAAGTAGAGCGAATGCAGCGTTTCCTGCCCCTGGCCCAAACCCTCAGCCAGAACGAAGATGAACTCGCTCTCATTGCCATGCTCCTGGACGACTACTACCAACAAACCCTACACGCCCCCATCGCCCAACCGACAGAACCACCTGCCCCACCCGCCAAACCCGCCCAAGACGACAAACGCAAACGCAAAAGACGGTAA
>CAZPEJ010000226.1:0-5612 GCA_964585465.1 uncultured Ardenticatenaceae bacterium | reverse complement strand
CATGATTAAACGGCCGATAAACCTTCGTGAAAATAAGTGGCTGGTTGCACCGGAAGTGCCACCCGCTTTTCAACAAAAGTTAAACCACATCCCCCCCATCCTGTTGCAAATCCTGTACAACCGGGGAATTAGCGATCCGGCCCATATCCAGGCATTTCTGGAAGGGCATTACCTGGAAAGCACCAACCCATTTGACCTGCTAGACATGGACAAAGCGGTCGCCCGCATCCAACAAGCCATCAGCCAAAACGAAATGATCATCGTCTATGGCGACTTCGACGCAGACGGAGTGACATCTACCGTCCTGCTCACCGAGGCATTACGCGGTTTGGGGCTGGATCGGCAGCAGGTACAGCCCTACATCCCCGACCGGGTAGATGAAGGGTATGGTCTGAACAGCGAAGCCCTGACCAACCTGAAAGAAAAAGGGGCCGGGCTGGTCATCAGCGTGGATTGTGGCATTCGCTCTGTGGCAGAAGTGGCTCACGCCCAACAAATCGGCCTGGACATGATTATCACCGACCATCACAGCCTGGGGCCATCATTACCTTTGGCAGTGGCAGTGGTAAACCCAAAACGGCCGAATTCCACCTACCCCGAAAAAATGTTAGCCGGAGTGGGCATCGCCTTCAAACTGGCCCAGGCCCTGCGCCAAACCATGCCCACACAAGCCCAATTTAGCGAAGAAAGTTTGCTCGATCTGGTCGCCATCGGCACCGTAGCCGACCTGGCCCCACTGCTAGGGGAAAACCGCCGTCTGGTCACGGCCGGTTTGCAAGTGTTAAACCAGGCCAAACGGCCGGGCGTGGCGGCCCTGGCAAAAGCCTCTGGGCTGCGTCGCGGCAGTTTAACCGCCGAGTCCATCGCCTTTGCCCTCGGCCCGCGCATCAACGCCGCCGGGCGACTGGCCCATGCCTACACCGCCGCCAAATTGCTGGCCGCCACCAACAGCCAAACGGCCGACCAACTGGCAAACGAGTTGACCAGCCTCAATCGGCAACGGCAACAGCTAACGGCCGATCTCACCACCCTGGCCGAAACATTGATTAACCCAGACGATCCCCTGCTCATTGCGGCGCACCACGATTTTAACCCCGGCATTGTGGGGTTGGTTGCCAGCCGCCTGGCCGAGAAAAATTACCGCCCGGCCATTGTCATTGAGCAAGGTGAGGCGGAAAGCCGGGGATCGTGCCGTTCGATTCCAGAGTTTCACATCACCGAGGCGTTAGATAAAACGGCCGATTTGCTGGTGCGACATGGCGGACATGCCCAGGCGGCCGGGTTCACCATTCACAACCAAAACCTGCCCCTCTTTGTGCAACGCATGACCCAAATTGCCCAAGAGCAGTTAGCTGGGCAGTCATTACAACCCGGCATCCAGGTAGACGCAGAACTCCCCCTGGGTGTTTTAGATTGGGCTTTGTTTGAAAGTTTGGACGGCCTGGAACCGACCGGATACGCCAACCCCACCCCCGTTTTTGTCAGCCGGGATGTGGAGGTATTAAGCCATCGGGTGGTGGGGCAAGACGGGGCACATTTGCAACTGCGGCTAAATGGGGGCGGCAACAGCCGGTATGGGTATCGGGAATTATCGGCCGTTGCCTTCCGCCAGGGCGAGTGGGCCAACTGCCTGCCTACCCGCATTGACATCGTTTTTACCCTGGGTGTCAACGAGTGGAACGGCCGACGAGATTTACAATTGATGATTCAGGACATTAAACCCCATGAGTAAACTATTAGTCACTGGCGCGGCAGGTTTTATCGGCAGCCATCTGGCTGAAACCCTGGCAAAACGGGGCGACGAGGTGGTTGGGCTGGACAACTTTAATGATTATTACGACCCGACAAAAAAACGGCGGAATGCGGCCCGTTTGAGCCAATATGCCAATTTTAGAATGGTAGAAGGGGATATTCGGGACCGGCAGGCCATGTTTGACCTGTTTGCGGCGGAAAAGTTCCAGGCGGTGGGGCATCTGGCGGGCATGGCCGGGGTGCGCCACGCCATGAAGTACCCAGAGTTATATGTGGCGGTGAATATCAACGGCTCCCAAAACTTGTTAGATGCCGCCCGCGTTCACGAAGTGGGTAATTTTGTTTTTGCCTCCACCTCCTCGGTGTATGGCAATACGACCACCATTCCTTTTGTGGAGAGTGATCCGTGTGATCGGCCGTTACAACCTTATGCCGCCTCCAAACGGGCCATCGAAATCCTGGGGCATAGTTACCACCACCTGTTTGGGTTAAATTTTACCGTCGTTCGTTTTTTTACCGTCTATGGCCCTTACGGCCGTCCCGATATGATGGCTTATCTGGTGGCGGAAAGTGTCCGCAAAGGGGTGGAAATCCCCCTCTACGAAGGTGGGCAAATGTACCGCGACTGGACATTTGTAGCCGATACAGTGGCCGGGGTGGTGGCGGCTCTGGATCGGCCGTTGGGGTATGAAATTATTAACCTGGGGCGGGGGCAAACAACCTTGTTAAAAGATTTTGTGGGCATGATTGAGAAGTTAGGCGGACGGCCTGCCAATGTGGTGGCGGCCCCCAAACTGGCGGCCGATTTTGTGCAAAATTACGCCGACATCAGCAAAGCTCGCCGCCTCCTGGGGTACGACCCGCAAATTTCCGTTTGGGAAGGCATCCAACGCTTCTGGGCCTGGTATGTGGGGCAGGAATAGGTTTTGAGTTTTGAGTTTCGAGTTTCAGGTTAAGAAAAATCCTGTGTTTATCCCGCTTCATTCGTTCCATTTGTGGTCAAAAAACTTCCCTGTATCCAGCTTTCCAGTTGGCGGCGGTGGCGAGACTCCAGTTTGGTAAGCGGCCGTTTTTGGGTCATCAACGCCTTCACGTCGGCAAAACTCATCCCCTCCGTTTTCATCAAATAAGCCGCCACCAGGGTAGCCGAACGGCCACGCCCTTTGGCACAATGCACCAACACCGTTCGCCCCTGCGCCACTTCGTCACGAATCCAGGCCACCCCTTGCTCAATAATGGGCAAAGGTGGGATGGTGACATCCAGCACCTTCAACTGCAAATGGTGAATATCATGGTGTTGGTAATGTTGCAGGTCATCTTCCCGTTCGGCGCGAATGTTGAGAACGGCCGTTATGCCATGATCCAACAAAAATTGATAATCCCGTGCATAGGTAGGTGCCCCCCCCAACCACAACTGCGGCGTAATCTCGTCAAACCAGCGATGCCCCCGAACTTGTTCATAATTAAAACGAATCAGTGGGTACAACTTATCAAATAGCCAGTGAAAAGGACTCATACCGTCAAAACCTCTGGAAAACCCGGTGCGCGTAAATCAGTATGCAGCGCATCCTCCAGCAGTTTGACCACCTGAGACGACTGCGCCTGGCTGCCATATTGGGAACGAGCGCGAATAAACGTTTGCTCCACCAATCCAGCCAGTTCCAACGGCACCCCAAACTCCCGCCCCAACTCGTAGGCCAGGTGCAAATCCTTACAAGCCAGTTCCATCGTAAACCCAATGTTGTAACTGCCATTTAAGATCAGCTGGCTTTCCGTTTCATGCACAAAACTGTTACCAGAGCTGGCCTTGATAACCTCAAATGCCTGTGTCAGATCAATGCCACCCCGTTTTGCCAGCATCAACGCCTCACCAGCAGCCACCAGATGAATAAATGCCAGCATATTGGTAATCACCTTAATCACCGATGCGTTCCCTAGTGTCCCCATGTAAAACACTTTGCCGCCCATTGTCTGCAAAACGGGCAGGTGGGCAGCAAAAACAGCTTCGGAGCCACTCACCAGAATGGTAATGCCACCAGAAGCAGCTTTGTGAACACCCCCTGTGACCGGAGATTCCAACGTGTTGACCCCTTTTTCGGCGGCGATGGCCGCCAGTTGTTGCATGTCGTGGCGATGATTGGTACTCATGTCAATCCAGGTGCCTCCTGGTTTCAGCCCGGCCAGAATGCCATTTTCACCGGTGAGTACCACCCGAACGGCCGTTGGTGAGGGCAAACAGGTAAACACACTCTCACTCACCTCGGCCACTGCTTGGGGCGACGCTGCCCACTGTGCCCCGGCCGCCAGCAGAGGAGCCGCCGCCGCCTGATTGAGGTCATGAACCGTCAACACATACCCCGCCTTCGCCAGGTTCATCGCCAACGGCAACCCCAAATTCCCCACCCCAATAAACCCAAGTCGTCTATCTGTCATAAATCCTCCTGATGTCTATCGTATAAGGTCATAAATTGACATACCACTACAAGGGGATTAGAGATTAGAGATTGACCAATCTCTAATCTCTAATCCCCAATCTCAATGCAACTATCAGTTTACGCCCTTTGTGAAGACCGATAATGTATTACGTATTCCCTTTATTTTCCTGCTCACACCGGCTGCGGATACATCTCCAGATGCAGCCGTTTGTCGGTGTAAGGGTGAGCCAGGGCAACCGCCTCATTTAGTTCCACCCCCAACCCCGGTTTGTTGGGTGGAAGAATATACCCTGCCTCCCACTGAATTTTCTCCTGCAAAATTTCCGCATGAAACCCATCCCAGGTCAAAATGCTCTCTTGAATCAAAAAGTTGGGGCTACACGCGCTAACGTGAATATCGGCGGCAGCAGCAATGGGGCCACAATAGAGATGGGGAGCGATTTGGACGTAGTGGGCTTCTGCCATGCCCGCTATTTTTTTGGCTTCCAAAATGCCCCCCACCCGCCCCACTGCCATTTGCAAAATAGCCGCAGCCTGATGGCGCAACACGCGGGCAAATTCATACTTGGTTGTCAGACGCTCCCCGGTGGCAATGGGGATGGTGGTACCCCGCGCCACCAGGGCCATCTCTTCGGGGTTTTCCGGCGGCACCGGCTCCTCCAACCAGAGGGGGTCGTAAGGTTCTAACCGTTTAGCCAGGCGCAAAGCGGCGGCCGGGGTCATTTGCCCGTGTGTGCCAAATAACAAATCACATTGATTGCCTACCGCTTCCCGAATGAGTTTGACAAATTGCTGGCCCTGGTCAAGGGCTTCCAGGGAAAGCTGGCGCGGGTCGAAGGCAGAGTAGGGGCCAACCGGGTCAAATTTAACGGCCGTAAATCCCTGCGCCACATATTGGGCAGCCCGCTCGGCCGAAAGTTGGGCATCTGCATAAACGTTCGTTGTGTCTGACGGTTCCGGGTAAATGTAGGTGTAACAGCGCAACCGTTCATGCACCAACCCACCCAACAACTCGTAAACGGGTTTGCCCACCTCCTTGCCCACAATATCCCAGCAAGCCATTTCAATGCCACTCAAAATGCCCAAGATAGAGGTGTCTGGTCGTTGGGTATAACCACTGGAGTAAATGATGCGCCAGAGGCGTTCGATATGGAATGGGTTTGCGCCAATGACATACCGGGTACACACATCTTCGATCATCTGCGCCACCACCTGGGGATGAAACGGCACCGAGTACACTTCGCCATAACCGGCGATGCCGTTATCGGTTAGCAGTTTCAGGAAAACCCAATACGCCCCGCCAAAGTGGGGGGGCGGATTTTCTACCACAAATGTCACGACATCCGTAATTTTCATGCTGTTTGATCCTTTGTGTCACTTCCCCCAACGGGTTAAATAACCGATAAGAGATTAGAGATTAGAGAT